>NZ_JAEFCE010000049.1:0-39017 GCF_016406055.1 Vibrio sp. IB15 | reverse complement strand
TCGCGAAAGAAACGACTCAGATGACTAAGTCTCAGATCCTTTCTCAAGCTTCAAGTTCGATTCTTGCTCAAGCGAAGCAAGCGCCGAACTCGGCACTTAGCCTACTAGGTTAATTAACCTAATACGACGCGATACAAAAGCCAGGCTCACCCCTGGCTTTTTGTTTATGCAAATCACGTATTAGCTACACCGAATAGGGCAGATGATAAAGAGTTAGTATCGATTAGATGGTCTCTTTAAATACCAATGTCACTGCGATGATGACGCAGCGACACCTCAGTCATGCGGCCGAGCAAAACATAGAGTCTCAGCGAAACCTCACCTCAGGTTATCGGATTAACTCCGCCAGTGACGATGCTGCAGGTCTGCAAATCTCCAATACTCTTAACGTTCAAACTAGAGGGCTTGATGTCGCCTTGAGAAATGCACAAGATGCGTATTCGGTGGCACAAACTGCAGAAGGAGCTTTGCATGAGAGCAGTGATATATTGCAACGCTTGCGCTCTCTGGGGCTTCAAGCGGCAAACGGCAGTAATGACTCAAGTGATCGGCAAAGTATTCAATACGAGGTCGTAGCGCTGCAAGATGAGCTTGATCGTGTCGCGATCACGACGACATTTGCAGATAAAAACCTGTTTGATGGTTCTTACGGCTCGCAAAGCTTCCATATTGGTGCAAATGCCAACTCTATCTCTCTGACACTGCGAAATATGCGCAGTCACATTCCGGAGATGGGAGGGCAGCATTATGTTGGTGATGCGGTCGATAAAGATTGGCGAGTCACTAAAGATAGTCAAACCCTTAAATTTGAATACCAAGACAGTAAAGGGCAAACCCAAACAGAATCTATTCGGCTCAAGCTAGGAGATCGCATCGAGCAAGTTGCTACTTATATCAATGCGCAGCAATCGATAGTGAGTGCCTCAGTGACTGAAAACAATGAACTGCAATTCTTTGCCTCGAAGCTGAATGCACCTGAAGGTGTAACGTTAGAGGGCAGTTTAGCGGATGAGCTTGATGTTAGTGCTGGTGCGTTAGTCACAATGGACAACATCGATATGTCGACTGTTGGCGGGGCGCAGCTTTCAATTGGAGTCATTGACGCGGCAATTAAGTATGTTGATTCGCATCGAAGTGAAATAGGTGGCTTCCAAAACCGGGTTAGTGGCACGATAGAGAACCTTAATACGGTGAACCGAAGTGTGACTGAATCTAAAGGGCGGATACGCGATACGGATTTTGCGCGTGAGTCGACGGAGATGGTGCGCTCACAAGTGCTGCAAGATGCGACTACCGCATTGTTAGCCCAAGCGAAACAGAGCCCTAGCTCGGCACTTGGCTTGCTCAGTTAAATGACTTACAGCGATGAACATCGCTCAGGAACAAAAGTTTCAGGTAATAAAAAACGCCACCCTTAGGTAGCGTTTTTATTAAAGCATATAAGTAATCGAGATTACTTAGTTACTTTAAGAACTGGAGTTTCACCAACAGTTACAGAACCAGAAAGCTTGTTCAGCTCTTTGATTTCGTCCATGTTAGAGATAACAACTGGAGTAAGCGTAGATTTCGCTTTCTCTTCTAGAAGCGCTAGGTCGAAAGTGATGATAGTGTCACCAGCTTTAACAGATTGACCTTCTTCAGCTACACGAGTGAAGCCTTCGCCTTTAAGTTCAACAGTATCGATACCGAAGTGAACGAAAAGCTCAACACCGTCGTCAGACTCGATAGAGAATGCGTGGTTAGTTTCGAAGATCTTACCGATAGTACCGTTAACTGGAGCTACCATTTTGTCGCCAGCTGGTTTGATCGCGATGCCGTCACCAACGATTTTCTCAGCGAAAACTACATCTGGCACATCTTCGATGTTTACGATTTCACCAGAAAGAGGTGCGATGATTTCGATTGCACCAGCATCAGCGCTGTCATCAGATACAAGCTTTTTCAGTTTGTCAAACAGACCCATTGTGTCATGCTCCTAACGTTTAGTTTTATTCTGTAGAATATACTATACCAATCTAACAAATTAGACGACTATTTTTAGCCGTCTAACTCTATTAAGAATTTGGCGATTACTGAGATTTCTCAGCGATGAATTTTTCTACGCAAGCTTCAATTTCAGCAGCTGTAGGTAGAGATAGTGCTTCGTCAGCCATAGCTTTAACTTCAGCGAAGTTAGAGTTACGGATTACTTTCTTAACTTTAGGGATAGAGATGCCGCTCATAGAGAACTCATCTAGGCCCATACCAAGAAGAAGAAGTGTTGCACGCTCATCACCAGCAAGCTCACCACACATACCAGTCCACTTACCTTCAGCGTGTGATGCGTCGATCACTTGCTTGATTACTGTAAGAACAGCAGGAGATAGCGGGTTGTATAGGTGAGAAATCATTTCGTTACCACGGTCTACCGCAAGAGTGTATTGCGTTAGGTCGTTAGTACCGATAGAGAAGAAAGATACTTCTTTCGCTAGGTGGTGTGCGATTGCAGCTGCTGCTGGAGTCTCAACCATTACGCCGATTTCGATGTTTTCATCGAAAGCTAGGCCTTCAGCGCGAAGTTCAGCTTTGTACTCTTCGATTGCTTTCTTCAGTTCACGGATCTCTTCAACAGAAATGATCATTGGGAACATGATGCGTAGTTTACCGTGTGCAGATGCACGTAGGATACCACGTAGTTGGTCACGTAGGATTTCACGACGATCCAAGCTGATACGTACTGCACGCCAGCCTAGGAACGGGTTCATCTCTTGTGGAAGATCCATGTATGGTAGATCTTTATCGCCACCGATATCCATAGTACGGATGATCACTGACTCACCGTTCATTGCTTCAGCTACTTCTTTGTAAGCAACGTATTGCTCTTCTTCAGTAGGAAGCGCGTCACGGTCCATAAATAGGAATTCAGTACGGTACAGACCAACGCCTTCACCGCCATTACGCAGGATACCGCCACAGTCTTTTACTGTACCGATGTTGCCGCAAACTTCTACACGGTGACCGTCTAGAGTTTCAGCATGCAAATCTTTTAGTTTTGCTAGTTCAGCCGCTTCTGCTTCGAAATCTGCTTTGATTTTCTTAGCTTCTGCTAGTTCAGCTTCAGAAGGGTTGATGATGATCTTGTTGTTCATCGCGTCTAGCACAAGCATGTCGCCGTTCTTAACTTGCTTAGTGATATCGTTAGTACCAACGATAGCTGGAAGCTCAAGAGAACGTGCCATGATTGAAGTATGAGATGTACGACCGCCGATGTCACAAGCGAAACCAAGAACGTAGTCTAGGTTGATTTGTGCAGTTTCAGATGGCGTTAGGTCGTAAGCTACTAGGATAACCTCTTCACTGATGTCTGATAGAGACACAATGTTGATGCCTAGAGCATTTTTAACGAAACGAGTACCGATATCGCGGATATCAGTTGCACGTTCTTTTAGGTACTCATCATCAAGAGATTCAAGCGCACAAGCTTGCTCTTCGATCACAGTGTGGATCGCGTTGTCTGCGTGCATTTTTTCTTTCTTGATGAGTGCTAAAATCTCTTCTTCTAGCTCTTCATCTTCAAGCAGCATGATGTGGCCTTCAAAGATTGCTTCTTTTTCTTCGCCAAAAGTTTCAAGTGCTTTTTGCTTAACAACTTCAAGTTGTTGAGAAGATTTGTTACGAGCGTCAAAGAAACGCTGTACTTCTGCTTCAACTTGGTCGTCAGAGATAGATTGAGTGTTTAGGACAATTTCATCTTCTTGAAGTAGTAGTGCTTTACCGAAAGCAATACCAGGAGATGCTAGGATGCCTGAAATCATAGCCTTACCTTAGTTGTTCAACTGTAAACGGGAGAGTGTGTGACTTTAAGTCGTCGACTAATGTCGCGCTTATTCCTATCTATTTCGAACAAAGCCACTTTGCTATGCAAAATGGCTTTGAAAGAAGGAGACCGTATTAGTGTAGTTGATCCATAAGAGCAACTAGGTGGTCAACTGCTTGCTGAGCTTGAGGACCTTCAGCTGAAATAGTTACGTTAGTACCTTTTACTAGGCCTAAAGTTTGTAGTTTGAACAGGCTTTTCGCGCTAGCGCTTTTGCCGTTAGAAGTCACTGTGATGTCAGCGTCGAAAGATTTTGCTTCTTTAACGAACTGTGCAGCTGGACGAGTGTGAAGACCGTTTTCTGCTGTGATTTCTACTTGCTTCTCGTACATTTTATATACCCCAATTAATTTATTTTTTGTAAGTTTGTAACCAGTTTAGCTTAACTGCTTTAGCTCAAATGCGCTAGAGGCTAGTACGCCATGTTCGTGTTAGAACTTAGACTGGTTATAAATTTTTATCCAGCCATGGTCATCTTTTGTTGAGGACTCACGACCTTCAGAATCTGTTTATTGCTTCTTTTATTTTGAAGCGAAAAATAAAACAGACCCGATATTACCAAAGGTGGGGCAGGGATCAACAAAAAAGCCCCTAAACGGGGCTTTTTTGGACGAAAAATTGATTTGACCACATATTATTGTTGGTTCTCTTTTTCCGTAAAGATACCTGCAAATAGCGCTGTACTTAGGTAACGCTCACCAGAGCTTGGAAGTACAGTGACAATGGTTTTTCCTGAAAATTCAGGTAGTTCAGCGATTCTGTTCGCGGCTACTACTGCTGCACCTGAAGAGATACCTGCAAGGATACCTTCTTCTTTCATTAGTCGTTGAGCCATTTCAATTGCTTCTTCAGAAGTTACTGACTCTACGCGGTCGATAAGTTCTAAATCTAAGTTTCCAGGGATGAAACCGGCACCGATACCTTGGATTTTGTGCGGAGCTGGTTTGATTTCTTGACCTGCAAGTGCCTGTGCGATTACTGGAGATTCTGCTGGTTCTACCGCGACAGAAGTGATGGCTTTGCCTTTTTCACCTTTAATGTAACGACTTGTACCAGTGATAGTACCGCCTGTGCCTACGCCAGCTACAAACACGTCAATCTCGCCGTCTGTTGCTTCCCAGATCTCAGGACCTGTTGTTTGTTCGTGAATCTGTGGGTTAGCTGGGTTGTTGAACTGTTGTAGTAGTAGGTATTTGTCTGGATCTGAAGCAACAATCTCTTCTGCTTTAGCAATCGCGCCATTCATGCCTTTTGGTGCTTCAGTCAGTACTAGGTTTGCGCCAAGCGCTTTAAGCAGCTTACGACGCTCTAAGCTCATTGACTCAGGCATAGTTAGTGTAAGTTTGTAACCACGCGCTGCTGCTACGAACGCCAGTGCAACACCTGTATTACCACTGGTTGGTTCAACAAGCTCGATACCTGGCTTAAGGGTACCTGCTTTTTCTGCTTCCCAGATCATGTTAGAACCGATACGACACTTAACACTGAAGCTAGGGTTACGAGCTTCGATCTTAGCTAGGACGTTACCTTTGCTTACTTTGTTTAGGCGGACTAGAGGTGTATTACCAATCGTTAGGGTGTTGTCTTCGTAGATCTTGCTCATGCGATATTCCTTCATTTAATGACAGCACTAAACGTATGTATATCAATCACTTTACCGTCTAGTGTCTTTCGATGTTTGTTTAGCTTGAATTTAGATTAAACAAGTTGAAAAAAAGGTAAAAGGATTAAAAAGTTATATCATATAGATATGTAGCAGAATTGACGCCTATCTACAGTGAAGTCAGAACTTCAAATAGATAGGCTAATACAGAGGGGAGAATTAGCGAGAGCGTAGAGCTTGGTCTTTAAATTCAGCAACCCACATCGCGGTTGCACCACATACGGCTACGGGCATTACAATCAGGTTCAAAATTGGAATAGTAGTGAACACGGAAACAAGCGCGCCGAAGCTATAGCTCTTACCTTGTTTTTGTTTCAAACTATTTCTCATGTCATCAAATTTGATTTTATGGTTATCGAATGGGTAGTCGGCGTATTGAATCGCTAACATCCACGCGGTGAAGATGAACCATAAAAACGGTGCAACGGTTTGTCCTAGTGCTGGAATTAACAAAAGTAGGAATAAACCGATCGCTTTTGGCAGAACGTAGACAAGCTTGCGCCATTCTCTTGCTAAAATACGCGGTGTGTCTTTAAGAACATCAAGTAGGCCATCATCATTGACTTTCTTGCCGCTAAGTAGCTCTTCGACTTTTTCAGAGAGCAAACCGTTAAAAGGAGCTGCAATGAAATTGGCAAGGGTGCTAAAGAAATATGAAAACGTTGCTAAGACAGTTAACACCAATAGTGGCCATAAGATATAGGACAACCATGACAAGAAGCTTGGTAAACCTTCCATCCAGCCTTCAATCCAAGTGTTTAAGTTAGAGAAGATATAAAACAACGCACCGCCAACCAGCAGGACGTTAGCGATTAGAGGAAGTAGCACAAATTTACGAATGCTCGGTGACAACGCGATTTTTATTCCGAAAACAAAATAGCCAAAGCCGGAGCGGGGAACAGATTCAATAGTCATATTTAATTAAGGTCACATGTGAATTTGGTTAAATAGCAAACACGTCTAGTGTACTCGACCGAAATTAAGAAAAAAAGCGTGGTGAAAATCACACCATCTAAGGAACTAATTGTATTAAGTTGTTCTAAAACAGTGGCTACTTTTGATAGAGTAGTGAGATTGGTCAAATTAACCCAACTTAGTGACAGCGTTTTGCCGCTAGTTGACTAAGAAAGCTGAGAGCGAAAAATGCAGGAATTGCGATTTGTACTCATTATTGTTGGCGCACTAGCTATCGCCGCATTATTGTTCCACGGTTTGTGGACGAGTAAAAAAGAAGGGAAAGCAAAGTTTGGAGATAAGCCACTTGGCAAGCTAGATAATGATAGCTTAGACGATGCTGAAACCATCCCAAACCGTTCATTCGCCCCAGAAGATGATTTTGAAATAATCCGAAAAGAGCGTAAAGAGCCGGATTTTGCGGTATCGCCATCTGCGGCTGATCCGCTGATCGATTCAGATCCGCTTACAGCACCACAATCAAAAGAAGAGCAACAAGACGATATCGAGTTGAATGATTTGCCTTCTTTCAGTGTTGAAGACCCTATTAAGGTTGATAGCGAACCGGAAGATGTTGAACAAGCAGTAGAACCAGAGGTTCCTAGCTTCGAACTGACCGATGAGCAAAAAGAGAGCCATGCAGGTTTTAAAGAGCAGTACGGCTCTTTTGAAGAAGTTGAAGCAGAACAAGTTGCTGAGCCTGTAGTATCAAGTGAGCCAATGGCTTCACAACAAACTTTTACTGCAAGTGAACCATTCGTAGCTAAAGAGAGTGTTGCCCCACAAGCTGCTCCTGTTGAAGAAACAAAGCAAGATGAAGAGTTAGGCTTAGAGGTGATTGTCCTTAATGTTCACTGTGCTGGAGAAATCCCATTTGTTGGTACTGAACTTTTCCGCAGCATGGAGAACAATGGCTTAACCTACGGTGAGATGTCTATTTACCACTGTTTTGCACAATCAGCTGATGAGCCTAAAGTTATCTTCAGTGTCGCGAACATGATGCAGCCAGGAACTTTAGAGCATGATGACCCAGCTGACTTTACGACTAAGGGTATTTCGTTCTTCATGACGTTGCCATGCTATGGTCAAGCAGATCAAAACTTCAATGTGATGTTGAGTGCAGCACAGAAGATTGCTGATGATATGGGTGGAAACGTCTTGGATGAATCGCGTAACTTGATGACACCAAACCGTTTATCAGACTATCGCAAACAGATTAGAGACTTCATGTCGGCAGCGAATGTTTAGCCATATTGTTTAGCCTAGTAAATAATCTATATTTATAGAAAAGGGCTCCTAAGGGAGCCCTTTTTGATATTTCAATCACGACAGAGAATGATATGAAAGAATCGATTCAAGTGACCTTAGAGCAGTTAAGAGAAACTCTGCACTATCATGCCGTTCGTTATTACGTAGAAGATAGCCCAGAGATCCCTGATGTTGAGTACGATCGATTAATGCAACAGTTGCTAAAGATCGAAGAAGAGAACCCAGAGCTAGTAACTGTTGACTCACCGAGCCAACGTGTTGGTGGTCAGCCACTAGATGGCTTCACACAAGTGACTCACGAGATCCCAATGCTTTCTCTGGATAATGCATTCTCTGATGAAGATTTGGATGCGTTCAATAAGCGTATGTCCGATAGGGCGCCAACCGCGAACCTTAAAACTTTCTGTTGTGAGCCTAAACTCGATGGCCTTGCTGTGAGCTTGCTTTACGTGAACGGGACATTAGTTCAAGCGGCGACTCGTGGTGATGGCGCAACGGGTGAGAACATCACTGAAAACGTACGTACCATCAGCTCGATTCCACTTAAGCTACAAGGCGAAGGTTGGCCAGAACGTATTGAAGTGCGTGGCGAAGTGTTCATGCCAAAAGCCGGCTTCGATAAACTGAACGAAATGGCGCTGAAGAAAGGCGAGAAAGTCTTTGTTAACCCGCGTAATGCAGCAGCCGGTAGTTTGCGTCAGCTGGATTCCCGTATTACCGCAAAACGCCCATTAGCTTTCTATGCTTACAGCGTGGGTGTGGTTGAAGGTGCAGAGCTCTCAACTAGCCACTACCAACGCTTCTTGCAGCTGAAAGGCTGGGGTTTACCTATGTGTCCTGAGACTAAGCAGCTTAGCTCACTTGAGGATGTAAAAGCGTATTACCAAGATATCATGACGCGTCGCGATGCTCTGGCTTATGAGATCGATGGCGTGGTGATTAAAGTCGATGATATCGCGGCACAAGAAGTGCTTGGCTTTGTTGCTAGAGCCCCTCGTTGGGCGATTGCTTACAAGTTCCCGGCTCAAGAAGAGATTACCCTGCTTAACGATGTTGAGTTTCAGGTAGGCCGTACCGGTGCTATTACGCCTGTAGCTAAACTGGAGCCTATCTTTGTCGGTGGTGTGACGGTGAGTAATGCAACGCTACACAACGCTGATGAGATTGCTCGTCTAGGTGTGAAGGTAGGTGATAGCGTTATTATCCGCCGTGCTGGTGATGTGATTCCACAGATTGTCGCGGTTGTACAAGACCGGCGCCCTGAGACGGCTAAAGACATCGTTTTCCCTGATGCATGCCCTGTATGTAGCTCTACGGTTGAGCGTGTCGAGGGGGAAGCTGTAGCGCGTTGTACTGGCGGTTTGGTGTGTCAGGCTCAGCGTAAAGAAGCGCTTAAGCACTTTGTATCTCGAAAGGCGCTTGATGTTGATGGTCTGGGCGTGAAAGTAATAGAGCAGCTTGTTGATCGTGAAATGGTCGAAACACCAGCTGATCTGTTTAAACTTAGCGCTGGCGTGATTACGGTGCTTGACCGTATGGGGCCGAAATCGGCACAGAACGTGGTGAGTGCGCTGAACAAAGCGAAAGATACGACGTTAGCGCGTTTCCTTTATTCACTCGGTATTCGTGAAGTCGGTGAAGCGACTGCGATGAACTTAGCACAGCATTTCAAGACATTAGAGCTCGTTCAAGCGGCAACTCATGAACAGCTTGTTGAAGTGTCCGATATTGGCGACATCGTTGCTAGTCATATTACGGCTTTCTTCTCACAAGAGAAAAACCGAGCGGTCGTTGAACAGCTTATCGAACTAGGCGTGAACTGGCCTGTGATTGAAGATGCGCCAGATGACCAAGAATTGCCTTTAGAAGGAAAAGTGGTTGTGCTAACGGGTTCATTGTCTCAATTGGGCCGAAGTGAAGCGAAAGCTGCACTTCAAGCGTTAGGTGCCAAAGTAACGGGTAGCGTATCTAAGAAAACCGATATCCTATTTGCCGGAGAAGCAGCAGGTTCTAAATTAACCAAAGCACAAGATTTAGGTATCGAAATAAGAACCGAAGAAGATCTAATTGCTCTTCTTTCGTAAGTAAATTCAGGTAAAAAAAGCTCAAAGGCACTCCTTTCAAGAGAGTGCCTTTTTTGTGTCCGCTATAAAAATGGTGGCTTTTTAATTGTTGAGAATTTTGTTCCTATACGAAGTACAAAATCAGGACAGTGACGGTGCTCAACATTAATGAAATAGCGTTCTAGTTGTATCAGAAATGCGAGTCATATCTATTTTTATAAAAGGTAATTTGTTTTAAGTTGCTGTTTTATATGGTTTTGGGTGTTGTTGTGTGTGGCCTTTTTAATTTATCGATCTGGATCACTAAGTACATGGTAAATTTGCACCAACTCATATTTTTTTAGATGAAAATTAAGTTCTCATTGATCTTTTTGAGGGCGAAGTTAGTCTTAATGCCATGGATGCACGATGTGTATACCCAGAAAGGAAATAGAGAATTCAGCGTTAAGGATTCTCAAACAAGAAAAGGTATTTCTCTCTACGGCGGCCAACTTTAGGTGGGGAATATTCAAACAGCTATATCCATTTTTAGGAGTTTTATTCCATGGAAAACAAATTTTTCAAACGTACTCTACTAGGTGCTGCAGTAGCGATGATTTCTTCAGGAGCACTTGCTGGGACAGAATCATCTCAAGTAGGCATCATTTCTGATTTTAATGTACAAGCTTATGGTGTTGCAGCTATCTCTGTTGTTAACTATGACTCAGAGGAAACTAAAGCAGGTGTTAAAACTGATACAGGTACTGGTTACGATTACGAGAATGAATCTCGTATCGGCTTCCGTGCAAGCAAAGACATGTTTGATAACCTAAACATATTTATGCAGGTAGAATCTGGTTATGTTGGTGAAAACGGTGACGGCGCAACATTGGGTAATCGTGACACGTTTGTAGGCCTTCAGGGTGACTGGGGTAAAGTACGCTTTGGTCGTATGCTGACTCCTATGTACGAAGTAATTGACTGGCCTTACGCTAACCCTGGTTTAGGCGCAGTATGGGATTGGGGCGGTGATGTTAAATACAACCGCGATCGTCATGGTGATATGGCACGTTACGACTCAGCTGATTTAAATGGTTTTACTTTTAACCTTGCAACGGGTCGTGGTGACTCAAGCGTTAAAGATAACTACTTCTATGGTGCAGCTGCTCATTATCGTTTGGCAGACACGATTACTTTCCATGCTGCAGTAGAAGCTGAATCTGATCGCGAACTATCAGCAGCAACAGCTGCGAGTACATGTGTAGAGGCGTCAGGTTGTGGCACTGGTATTAATTTTGGTGATGCTATTGCTGCAACTGACGCTAAAATGTCTGATACATTTGGTTACCTAGTCGGCTTTGAAGCATCACTGCCTGCAGGCTTTGGTATCTCAGCTGCTTATAAAGCTGGTGAATCAGACGTACAAGGTGGAGATAAGTCAGAGCAAGCTTCTTACTCTGTAATTGGTCAATACTGGAACGGTCCTTGGGGCTTCAAGCTTGGTTATGCGGCAAATATGGATTCAAAAACAGCGGGCGTAAAACAGGATGATGAAGATAGTGTAATCTCAGGTCAGTTAATGTACGTACATAATGGCTTTGTTCCTTACATCCGTTTGGCTCAACGTGATATTAAATCTGGCGGAGCACAAACTGACACATTCGTAACTCGCGTAGGTTTAGAGTACGGCTTCTAATAAAGGTGTATTGTGAAGAAAAAATGCGCTGGCTAATAAGTCGGCGCATCTTCGTTTATGGTCTAGCCTAAGAAATCAAAGGCATCGAATAATATTAGGGTGAAAACCTCGAGGTAGTTAATATGAAAAAAATAGTTTTAGCGTCGATTCCTTTGTTCTTAATTGGGTGCACTACATTGGATTCAAGCAGCGACTTTACGGACGCTGTCAAAAGAATAGAAAGTAAGCAAAATTACCAAGTGGTTGTTGGTGAGTCGTTAACTCCTGACGTACTTGAGGTAAAGCAAGGACAATTAGTGAACTCATCCCTAGAATTGAATTATGTTACCCCAACCAACGATCGCGCAGTTCCGGATTCATACATCACAATGGAGCTGCAGTATTTCAAAAATTATAATGAATATCGTTTTGCGCGAGTTAAGGGAGCAGACGATAAGGTCCAGTTAAAACCTTATGCAGCATCAGCTGAGACATGCAGTGATATCTGTACTCAAACTCAGTATGTGAAGTTTCCAGTTTCGAATGAATTATTCGATGAAGCCCCCTTTAAAGACTTGGTTTTTGATATCCAGGTTTCAAATGCCAATAGTATTTCGTTTTCTGTTCCTGCAGGCTACGTTGAAGCTATCGTGAATACAGGGGATAAAAATACTGCAGTTAGTCCTGTGGTTGCTGCAGTCGCGGCTGTTCCAGTAGCAGCAGTTGTTGCTGAAGAGCCAAAAGCATCACAAGCGCAAGAGATGGTGAATTACTGGTATGGTGAAGCAACAAAAGAAGAGCAATCTGCAGTGACAGATTGGGCATTTAAGAATCGTAAGAACGCGAACCCAGCACCATTAGAAGGCTCTAAAGAGATCGAAATGGTTTCTTACTGGTTTAACAAACTAGATAGCGAAGAAAAATCTCAGACGATGATTTGGTTATTAGAGCAAGAGTAAGCCTTTAACCTAAGCTCCAAACTATGTTTTTCAACCGCAGTATTGTATAACAGCAGTACTGCGGTTTTTCATTTTAAGCTTACAGGTAACATTGTGAATATTGGTGAAGTAGCGAAACGTGTTGGTACAACAGCGAAATCCATTCGTTTTTACGAAAGTAAAGGCATGATGAGCCCTCCACATCGTTCAGAAAATGGCTACAGGCAATACGGTGAGATTCATATCGAACAGCTAGAGTTTGTGCTCAGAGCAAAAATGGTTGGGTTCACACTTGTTGAGTGTAAATCCTTAGTTGAGTTAGCGATGAACCCCAATAGACAGAGCTTTGAAGTAAAACAGAAAGCGACTCAGAAGTTAGATGAAATAGAATTGAAGCTTGCGGAGCTCAATAAAATGAAGGCCCAATTGCAATCGTGGGTACATGACTGCCCTGGTGACGCTTCTACGGATTGTCCTATCTTAAACAATTTATCCGGCCGTACTTAGAGCATTTCAGTAATAAATATTAGTCAGGCTGTAAATGATATTACTAGCCTGACTTACCTACCTATCACAGCACTTTTCCGCCGTAATGTTTACAGATCAGTAGTGGTACATGAGTGACCGCGTTACCATCTGAACACTTAACAATAGGTCCCATATTACCGTTACCAGGTGATTGACTGCTCGCTAGAGCGCTTCCGAATGATAAGCTAAAAATAGCAGTAACAATGATTAGAAAATGTCTCATACAAACTCCATTAGTTTTATCTCCGATTGAGATAAGTGAAAGTATGGACAAGGTGAAGAAAATTTCAAAAATTGGACGGACTTAACATTTTTAATAATTATAATTAAGCGATAGTGAGGCGAACTATTCATATGTATGTTGGCTAACAAACTTGGCTTTCTTATGCCTTTTGGATTCATTCAAATTTTTTAGCTTTATGAAATAAGAACTTATTTTGTTATCAATTAAATCTATCATAATGATATTTAAAATATTATTGATGAATAAAAATGAAAAAAGCCTGCATTCATTGAAAATGCAGGCTTTTTATATTCAAAAATTATAAAGGTTCTATTACTAGAACTATTCCGTCTA
Organism: Vibrio sp. IB15; assembly: GCF_016406055.1. Lineage (NCBI taxonomy): Bacteria > Pseudomonadati > Pseudomonadota > Gammaproteobacteria > Vibrionales > Vibrionaceae > Vibrio > Vibrio sp. IB15. The sequence continues at coordinate 25,515 of NZ_JAEFCE010000049.1, read as the reverse complement.
AAGCAACAATCTTTATTTCTGTGCCTGATGGAATATCTTGGCTAGCTTTCGCTGACCAAGAAGAGTCTCCGAATTTAATGCGACAGCTACCTTTCTTTACGTCTTCACTAAGGATTAGCGTCTGACCTACCAGCTGCTTTTCTCTTTGGTTGAGCTCTCTATTTGAATCTGACTGCTTATCACTAGATAGTTGTCTTCTCCACCATAACCAAGTAGTGATGAGGGAGAAGCTAGCGAAGGACAGCCATTGCATCTGCCAGCCAATTGGTAGAGCACCCAAAAGAGCACCGACCAACATGGCTGAGATACCAATCCATAGAAAGTAACCAGCGGTTCCAACCAGTTCAAGTGCAAGCAATGCTAGACCAAACGCCAGCCAATGCCAGTGGTTTACTTGTTCTAGTAATTCGACCATAAGTTAGTCCTTACTATTTGTATCATTCTTGTGTGTGAACATTTCTGCGATACCTGCAACAGAGCCCATTAGTCCAGTGGCCTCAAGTGGTAGCATGATGATCTTACCGTTTTCTGCTTGCCCAATTGACTTCAATGCTTCGGTATAGCCTTGTGCAATAAAGTAGTTCACGGCTTGCATGTCACCTTGAGCAATTGCGGTCGATACCATTTCTGTTGCTTTCGCTTCTGCTTCTGCCGCACGTTCACGTGCTTCTGCTTGAAGTATTGCTGCTTGCTTTTCACCCTCAGCTTTTAGGATCTCTGATTGTTTGTGACCTTCAGCTTTAAGGATCTCAGCTTGTCTTACGCCTTCTGCTTCTAAGATATCGGCACGTTTGTTACGTTCCGCTTTCATCTGAGCATTCATCGCTGCAGTTAGGTCTGCTGGTGGCTGTACGTCTTTAATTTCGATACGGGTAACCTTTACGCCCCACGGGTTGGTGGCTTCATCCACGATGTTAAGAAGCTTGGTGTTGATCATGTCACGTTGGCTTAGCATTTCATCAAGTTCCATTGAACCCAGTACCGTACGGATGTTAGTCAACGTTAGGTTACGAATCGCGTGCTCGAGGTCGTTGACTTCATACGCAGCTCTTGCAGCATCGATTACTTGTACAAAACAGACCGCATCAATAACTACATTGGCATTGTCTTTAGAGATAACTTCTTGCGCGGGTATATCAAGAACTCGCTCCATCATATTGATTCGCTGACCGATTTTATCAATAAATGGGATGATTAAGTTAAGGCCTGGTTTTAGCGTATGTGTATAGCGTCCGAAGCGTTCTACGGTCCAGTTGTTGCCCTGTGGAACGGTTTTTACGCCTGCGAAGATAAAGAGCAACGCGACGACAGTAAAGACGCCAATAGTAATCAAGGTATCAATAGGCATACAAAGTCCTTTGCAAGTTTAAGTTTTGAATCGTTTATTACTCATACTGGCGCATATTTAAAGTGGGGGCAAATTTATAAATGAGAAATGGGCCATAAAACATTGATTTTATGGCCCATTATGAGTTTTGTATTCAAAAAGCTTATGAGTTGCTTTATCGAATTTGTATTTGACTACTTACTGTATAGGTATCAGGAACCTGATTAGTAAAGTAGAGAGTAAAGCTGACGGCGGTACTTACTGGCAACAGGATTGCCTTGTCCAAGTGCACTTAGGATATCCATGAACTCTTTTTTCATGTCTCCATCAAGAGCGTTGAGGTCTTTGATTAGGAAAGGCCACAGTAGGTCCATCGCTTCTTCACTGCGGTTTACTTGATGGTATTGCAGTGCTAATTCTGATGCGGTTTTCGCATCGCTTGGGTTTTGCTTAAGCGCCGCCTCTAATGCTTGGATCTCTGGGCTATCGGCCGCTTGCTTATGAAGTTCAAGCTTGGCGACTAAGCCTTTGTAGTAGTTGTCTTGGTACTCGAGTGGAATTGTTGCTAGCTGAGCTTCTGCGAGGTCAAATTGCTGGGTTTCTAGTAAGCACTCTGCAATGGCCAGTTTAACTTCACCTTTGCTCGTTAGTTCAGCTGGAAGCTGCTGCATAGCCGCTAAAGCTTGAGTGTGCTCACCAGCTTGCATTTGCTCAAGTGCTTGGCGTAGCGCCAATTCATCTTGGCTTGGCAGGTGCTTGCCAAGCATTTCTACAATTGCTTCCATGCGCTGCGGACCACCTAGGCCATCGACAGGTTGACCGTTAACAAACAGTGCAATAGTAGGCAGTGCTTGAACACCAAATTGGCTAGCAATGGCTTGTTCTTGTTCGCAATTTAATAGCGCGAGCGTGAATGCACCATTGTATTGCTGAGTTAAGGTTTGTAGTTCAGGAATGACTTGAGCACTCTCTTGGCTCATTGGTGCCCAAAAATGGATGAGGACAGGGGTCTGCATCGAACCTTCTAGTACTTGACGAAAGTTCTGCTCATTAAGTTCAACAATATGCGGAGATTGCATTTACGTTCCTTGAGATTTGTTTGGGGATACGTTGCAAATATGGGGTGATAAGCGGGTAACTTCAAGATCTAACTGGGTAATCTCGGGTAAAAAGAGGCAAAAATAGAAAAACGCCATGCTTCAACATTGATAGAGTTGTTAGCTCAACATGGAAGACACAGCGTTCTCAGTGAGGTGGTCAGTGAGGTATTACGTAAGATACTCAAAACAGAATAAACAACGTAATTGCCAGACTCAGACCTACCAAATTAAGGCGGTTTAAAGTCATGAAGTATCCAAAGGGTTAGTCCATCAGTTGGGGATAACTGATGAGATAGGCTAAATCATGACATCTTATTGTTACGAATAAATTACATCGTTACATTAAAGTTTGCGACTGTTCATTCAAAGTTAGTAATTTATGCAGCTTTTCTGAGAATAGGGTCTAACAAACGGCTCGGAAGTAACCTTTTCAATACAGCAAACACCTTAGTGGGAGTGGTGACTCGGTACCTTAGCTTGGGTTTATCGGCGGTGAGCGCGTGATAAACCGGTTCGATACAACTTTCGGCAGGCAAAACAAACGCGTTATTCGATGACTCTTTCTCAAGTCGGTCTTTTTGTTGTTGGTAAGCGTTCTGATGAACACTGCCTTCGATGCTAATCCATTTATTGAAAGCTTTTAAGGCGTTGGTTCTAAATTGGGTTTCGATTGGGCCGGGTTGGAGTAATGAAATGTGTATGCCACTGCCATACAGCTCTAAACGTAGAGTGTCTGTCCAACCTTCAATTGCGAACTTTGATGCGTTATACGCTCCACGATATTTCATTGCAGCAAATCCGAGTACAGAACTGTTTTGGACAATACGCCCTTCGCCACGCTCTCGCATATGAGGCAGGATCTGGCAAACGAGGTCGTGCCAACCAAAGAAGTTGGTTTCGAACTGTTCTCTTAGTCCTTGCGTCGGTAGATCTTCTAAAGCACCGGCCTGACCATAAGCCCCATTATTGAACAGGCCATACAATCCATTAGGTGCTAGTTTGATGGCTTGTTTCGCTCCGTTCTCTATACTTTCCTTGTTGGCAAGATCCAACTGAATACAGGTGAGACCTTCTTCTTGAAGGCGTTGAACGTCTTGTGGGTCGCGGCAAGATGCGATGACATGAAAACCGCGTTTGTGGAGTGCGTGAGCACAGGTGTAGCCAATGCCAGTTGAGCAACCAGTGATGAGAATCGACTTGTTCACACTTAATCCTTTATCAGAGCTTCTTTGCTCTTAGAGTAAAGAATTAGTCTTGATGTTGTAACAAGTTTTTTAATGCAGGCTCGATTCTTGAGTAACTAAATATAAAGCCCATTTCAGTTAACTTCTTAGGCTTGGAACGAATGCTGTCGAACAGCAAACATGACGATTCGCCCATCAGTAGCGACATTGCCCACTTTGGGGTGAACAAGAAGTGAGGGCGACGCAATTGTTTCGCGAGAGTGCTACTGAATTGCTTGTTAGTCACAGGGTGAGGAGCACACATGTTGAACTCACCTTGAGCGTGGGGGAGTGACAACAAGTGATTGATGGCTCTGACCATGTCGAGCATGTGAATCCAAGGCATGTACTGTTTACCCGAACCAAGAGGTCCGCCGACACCAAGCTTGTAAGGCATCAGCATTTTTTTGAGTGCACCACCATTCTCACCCAAAACAATTCCGGTTCTTAATAGAATAACGCGAGTATTATCTGATTCGGCTCGTTTAGCTATCTCTTCCCAGTGAGCACAGACTTTATGAGGGAAGCTTTCGTCTTCGACTTGCAGTGACTCATCAAATGGGTGTTGTTGTTGGTCGCCATAGTAGCCGACGGCAGATCCGCTGATAAAGACTTCAGGTGGTGTTGTACTTGCTTGAATGAGTTCGACGATCTTCTCTGTGATAAGCCAGCGACTGCTACAGATCCTCTCTTTTTGCTCATCACTCCAGCGTTTATCTGCAATAGGTTCACCAGCGAGGTTTATTACTGCATCGTAATCGTTGAGGTCACTCAGCTCATCAAGGGATTGGATATAATGAAGGTTGTTTTGGTTCAGGTGGCTTAGGCATTGTTTCGCTTTTTCAGGGTTTCGCGTGAGCAATGTAACGTCGTCAGTGTTCAAACTCTTGATCAATTCAGAGCCAATAAATCCAGTACCACCAGTTAACAATATCTTCATACCAATCTCCTTATTAAACATAATTATAGACATGGCTTGTTTTTAATCGCCAACCAATACGAAAAAATCACTATAACGATCAGTTGGTTTCAATCGTATGATGCCTAAATGACCTCTCCAACGATTAGTTAAACAGTGAAATTTAATTCATTAGTTTAGATAAGTGTATCGTTATCACAGTTAAGAGATTTTACTCGCATATGTTACCAATTGCGTAATGTTTATCACATTAGAAATAATAAGGATTTGCCATGATTGTTACGGATAGATAATTAAACGTAATTATTGGTGATAGGGAGTTGCGATGACGGCAGTGCTAGCTTTGTTTCGAGCTATGTTAGGTAGCCTTCGTGATCTACTGCCTATTGTTGCCGTGATCGCGTTCTTCCAGCTTGCTGTTTTACAAGAGCCGCTTCCGCATCTGCTGTCTATTTTGGCGGGTTTAGTGCTGGTGGTTCTCGGGCTTACCTTCTTTATTTTCGGACTTGAAATGGGGCTCTTCCCGATCGGCGAATCTATGGCACAAGCTTTTGCTCGTAAGGGTAGCGTATTCTGGTTATTGATCTTCGCTTTTTGTCTGGGGTTCGGTACTACCATAGCGGAGCCTGCGTTAACGGCGGTTGCAGCCGAAGCCGCAGAAGTGGCTGCTGAGGGCGGTGTGATACCCAATTCTAATGATGAGATGGAAGAATATGCCGATGGTCTGCGTTTCACCGTTGCATTGTCGGTAGGCATCGCAATATTGCTTGGTGTACTTCGGATCCTAAAAGGTTGGCCAATCCAATACATGATAATCGGTGGTTACATCGGAGTGGTGGTGCTCACTGCTTTTGCACCCGAAAATATCATCGGGATCGCGTATGACTCTGGCGGCGTGACTACATCAACCATCACTGTTCCGTTGGTGACGGCATTAGGTGTGGGGCTGGCTTCGGCCATTAAAGGTCGTAATCCCATGATTGATGGCTTTGGGTTGATTGCGTTTGCTTCACTGTTGCCGATGATGTTTGTCATGGTCTATGGAATGGTGGTGACATGATCAGTGTTCAACAGTTTATCGATACCTTTCTTGGCACCGTGATGGATGTGATTCCGATTGCGGTGATCATATTTGGCTTTCAATTGGCGGTGCTACGCAGGCCAGTCAACAACCTGCCCAAAGTATTGATAGGGTTCTTTTACGTCATTCTTGGCTTGTCTCTTTTCTTGATGGGGCTAGAACTGGCCTTATTTCCTTTAGGAGAGACGATGGCGATGCAGTTAACGGAGCCGTCTTTTCTGACTGAATTTAAAATCAGTTCTGGCTTAGCCCTAACATGGTTTGATTATTACTGGGTCTATCTTTTTGCGTTCTGTATCGGATTCAGTACCACGATCGCCGAGCCTTCATTGATAGCGGTTGCGATTAAAGCGAATCAAGTTTCCGGTGGCAGTATTAGCGTCAATGGGCTCCGGATTGCCGTTGCACTCGGTGTTGCAATCGGTATTTCGCTGGGCAGCTATCGGATCGTGGCTGGTGATCCTATTCATTACTACATCATTGTTGGCTATATCGTTGTGGTGATCCAAACCTTTTACGCTCCTAAACTGATTGTGCCTTTGGCCTATGACTCGGGCGGTGTTACCACATCGACGGTGACAGTGCCACTGGTGACAGCATTGGGGCTTGGACTTGCCTCTACCGTACCTGGGAGAAACCCGGTGATCGATGGTTTTGGGTTAATCGCCTTTGCTAGCTTGTTTCCGATTATTTCAGTAATGGGCTATGCCCAAATAACGCAATGGTTAAACCGTTTACACACCTCTAAGGAGAGCAAAGATGCGCTTTAAATTGATCTTAGCGTTTGTGGAAGAGAGCAAGACTGACATCGTGCTCGATGCGGCGCGTGATGCGGGCGCGACGGGGGCCACCGTTATCAACAATGCCAGAGGGCAGGGGCTAAACCAAAAACGTACCTTCTTCGGTCTGACGCTTGAGGTACAAAAAGATGTGCTGCTGTTTGTTGTTGAGGAGCATTTAGCCCGACATATTTTAGAGACGATAGGAAAAGTCGGGGAGTTCGACCAAGAATCAGGGCAAGGAATAGCGGTGCAAATCGATGTCGAAGACGCGGTTGGGGTTGCACATCAAGTCGAAACATTAACTAAAGTCGTAGAGGACGAGCTATGAATACCAGTGACAAAATCCGAGTCAGCGATGTAATGGCCAATACCTATGTGATTATCGATGGCCTAACCACAGTGTTAGCAGCGATAGAAATGGCGAAAAAGCACAAAGTAAAAGCGATCATCGTGGATAAGCGTCATGTAGATGATGAATATGGGATTGTGTTGATGAACGACATTGCCAAAAAAGTATTGGCCAAAAATCGCTCCCCTGAACGTACTAATATTTATGAAATCATGACTAAGCCCGCGTTAAGCGTGTCTGCCGAAATGAATGTGAAGTATTGTGCACGCTTGTTTGAACGCTTTGGTATTAGCCGCGCTCCTGTGGTCCGTGATAATAAGATTGTCGGTATGGTTAGTTACAATAATATTGTTATCAACGGTATGGTGGGAGATGACGTTTAGCCGTTAGGTACGTACAATAGGCCCATAAATTTTATGGAGAAGTACGTGTGAAATTATTTTTTGCTTCAGACCTACACGGTTCGCTACCAGCAACAGAAAAGGTATTAGAGCTATACCAAGCTTCGGGTGCCCAATATTTAATCCTACTGGGTGACATTCTGAATCATGGCCCTAGAAATCCGATTCCAGAGGGTTACAACCCGCCTGCTGTTGCAGACAAGCTGAACGAGTTCTCCCAAGAGATCATTGCTGTCCGTGGGAACTGCGACAGCGAAGTCGATCAGATGTTGCTCTCTTTCCCAATGATGATGGATTACTCATGGGTGTTACTAGAATCAGGCCAACGTATCTTCTTAACTCACGGTCACCTATATAACACAACGAAACGGCCAGCACTGAAAGCGGGTGATATCATTGCTCATGGCCATACCCATATCCCAGTTGCTGAGTACCAAGATGACATCTTCATTTTTAACCCTAGCTCGGTGACGTTCCCACGGGAAGGGCATGCAGCAAGCTATGGTATCTACGAGAATTGTAACTTCAAAGTGATCAGCCTTGACGGCGATGTACTGGTTAGCGGCCAGCTTTAAATCATAGAATTCGCCGTCATGGGTTTATTTTGAATCCACGTGTCCGAGGTCTCTGTCTGGAGCAATGATGTTTCTCACTCTTTGCTTCAGAACTTTCGCTTCAGGAAAGCCGCCGTCCGCCTTTCGTTCCCAAATCTGTACTCCATTACAAAAGATCTCAAATCGTCCACCGGTATCTGGATGCAGGCTGACTTGTTCAATCTCTTCACTGAAGGTATGAAGCAGTTCCTGGCACAACCAACTTGAGCGAAGCATCCAATTACATTGGCGGCAATAGTGTATTGCTATTGTGGCTTTCAGCACTGCTGGGCTGTGTTGATTCGACTCTGTATTCATAGATAACCTTTAAAATTCTATAGCAATAGCTTGATGCCAACCGCAAACGTCAATATTTCGAAAGCCGTTTTGACGAGCTGATTGCTTGAACGGTTTGCGAGGAATGCCCCTAGGCTTCCGCCAACAAACGAACTTAACAGTAATATGGGTAACCATACCCAGTATATTGGCGCACCCGCTTGAACAATGGCAATACCTCCAATGCCATTCCAGAACAAACCGACGCATATCATGGTTAACGCGACGGCTTGTTTATAAGTAAAACCAAACCAACGAACTAGAAATAGGGTAACTAACAGGCCTGATCCGGCAGTGAGTGAACCGTTGATGATGCCTATGAGTGCCAGCCCAACCCCACCGATTATCCAACCTTTTATGTCTCGGTTTTTAAGCTGCTCTTCTTGACCCAATTGTTTCTTTAGTCGTGAGTAAACGCCCAGTGCTAAGATCATTGCGCCAAGCAGTTTCTGTGCAATGGCATCTGGGATCATGAGTACGATATTCGCGCCAACGACCACTCCAATGCTGCCGACGATAATTAGGTAGAGACAAATTTTCCAGCTTAACGTGCCACCCTTGATATGGGTATATGCAGCACCTAAGCCGAGAGCAACGCTAGCGACTTTGTGGGTAGCCAGTGCAACTGAAAAGGGCAATCCTAGAAAGATGAGTAACGGGAACTGTAGAAGCCCAGCACCGCCGCCTGATAAAGAGGCAAGCGTGTTGGCGATTAATGAGCCAAAGAATAGAGCGAGTGAGTTTATCCAATCCATAGAGTTTTATCTTTGAGTTTAAGATAACAAAAAGGGGCCTCATGCCCCTTTTTTAGGTTTATCGTGAATGGTATTCATCCATCGATATGCCGTAAATAGCTTTTCAATGTTAGTTCGAAAACAAGACGGTAGAACCATGATTTAAGCTAGTCAGTAGCAGTGCCTTCGGGTTAACAATGTCGATGCGACGACTTTGCTCTGCATCCATCTTGATTACTTGAGTAATCAGCTCTAGTTGCTCTTGAGAGAAGTCTTGGCGCTGAGCCGATGTAACATCTTTAAACTCAGTTGGCGAAACCAGTAGGTAGTTGTCGTTAATTTCCCACTGACCCGTCTCTGAAATGTTGATGACGTTAGCTGGTGCGGTTTGTGTGCCGTATAGCCTGACCACCGACATTCTCAGATATGTACCGTTTGGTAGGTACTTAGCATTTGAGGAGAGCTCAACTTTACGGAGTGGACCGATTGAATCGGCTTGTTTTTCTGCACTGATAAGCGAAACCATCTTTGATTGCCATTCATGTGAGGTAAGTAGGCGTGCTACTTTTGCGTCGCTCCCCCAATGTAACCAACCACTTAGAAAAGCAGATAGGGCCAGTAAGAAAACAGATACTTTTAATTTCATGCTACTGGCCACCTTTACAAATGTCGTCTACATCCGACTGGTTTGCGTAAATTCTGAGAGTAATATTTTCGCTAGAGTGTTCTTGCGGATGAATATAGTTAAGAACTATGTTGTTGGCCTGTCCGCCAGTTGCTATCACTTCGGTTGGCTTTAGTATACCAGTGTGGTTAGTGTTATAGCTCAACACACATTTTTCAATCGCAGGTAGCCAATTTGTTAAACCCGGATGATTGATTGGTGATTGAACCTTTACACCATCAACTTCTGCTAATGTACGAAATGTAGATTCAGCAGGGTTAGTAAAGGTAATTACCAAAATCGGCATCATAACTGCGGCAAATAGCAACCCTAGAATTAACCACTTGTTGCTGTTTTTAGCTTCAGTTGTTGCAGGTACTTTAGTTAGCTCAACCTCAGTATTGGCCTCCTGAAGTTTAGAGATAGGCTCAGGTGCGCTTGTCTCAGAAACGACTTCTTCTGCGACAGGTGTTGTTGCAAACGTTAGGCTTGGTTCTACGTCATTTTCGGCAATTTCAACTGCAGCAGGTTGGTCATTTGACGAAAGTGGGGCTGAGCGCTCAACGGTTGCGATAAATTGGTAGCCGCGTTTAGGCACAGTTTTAACGAATTCTGGAGATTTCGTTGAATCTTTCAGCATCTTTCGTAGTGTTGAAACGGCTTGAGTTAGGCTTGAGTCATCAACCTCAAAACCTTGGTCACGCCAAACATATTCGTGTAATTCGTTACGAGTGATAACTTCATTGGGTCTTTCTGACAGCATAAGGAGAATGCGGCTTTCATTGCTGCCAAGACGCACGACTTCGCCGTCGCTCGTTTGGTCAACAAGTGAGTTGCTGTTTGGATCGAATACGAACCGCTGTGCGAGAATAAACTTTGTGCCGATATTGCTCATTGAATTCTTCTACTTTGGGTTATTTTGAGTGCGGAATAGACAAATCTGAGGTGAAATTTATTAAAATCTTCACCAAATCATGACTTTTTTTATGTTCTTTTATATTTATGAGGCTTAAGGATAATAAAAACAGATCAAAAAAACAGTGTTTTTATGATTTTTGACCTTGAATTTACAATTGTCATCCTCATGTTAATGAACATCAGAGCGGCATTACGTGTTCCGCCCCTATAGTTTTCAACACAAAGTATAGATGTTTTGGAGTAAAAATGAGCGAAACGGCAACGCAAAATAAAGAGACTCGTGGCTTTCAATCTGAAGTAAAACAACTACTTCATCTAATGATTCACTCACTGTATTCAAATAAAGAAATCTTCTTACGTGAGCTGATCTCTAACGCATCTGACGCAGCGGACAAGCTACGTTTTCAAGCGCTATCAAATGCTGAACTTTACCAAGGCGATGCAGATCTAGGTGTAAAACTGTCATTTAACGCTGAGGCGAATACGTTAACCATTTCTGATAACGGTATCGGCATGAGCCGCGACAACGTTATTGAACATTTAGGTACCATCGCGAAATCAGGTACTGCAGACTTTTTCTCTAAGTTATCTGAAGACCAAAGCAAAGACTCTCAGTTGATCGGACAATTTGGTGTTGGCTTCTACTCAGCATTCATCGTTGCGGACGCAGTAACCGTTCGTACACGTGCCGCAGGTCTTGCAAGCAATGAAGCAGTACAATGGCACTCTGCGGGCGAAGGCGATTACACCATTGAAGACATCACTAAAGAGTCTCGTGGTACAGACATCATTCTTCATATGCGTGAAGACGGTAAAGAGTTCTTGAATGAATGGCGTCTACGTGAAGTAATTGGTAAATACTCTGACCACATCGGTATCCCAGTTTCTATCTTAACTGCGGTTAAAGATGACGAAGGTAAAGACACCGAAGAGAAGCACTGGGAACAAATCAACAAAGCTCAAGCGCTTTGGACTCGTAACAAATCAGACATCGAGAAAGAAGAGTACCAAGAGTTTTACAAGCACGTATCTCACGACTTTGCTGATCCACTAACCTGGAGCCACAACAAGGTTGAAGGTAAGAACGACTATACAAGCCTGCTTTATATCCCAGCTAAAGCACCTTGGGACATGATGAACCGTGACCACAAGAGCGGCTTAAAGCTTTATGTACAACGTGTATTTATCATGGATGATGCTGAACAGTTCATGCCATCTTACATGCGTTTCGTACGCGGCCTGATTGACTCAAACGACCTACCACTGAACGTATCTCGTGAAATCCTGCAAGATAACAAGGTAACTCAGTCTCTTCGTGGTGCATGTACTAAGCGTGTACTTACTATGCTTGAACGCATGGCGAAAAATGACAATGAGAAGTACCTAGAATTCTGGAAAGAGTTCGGTCTTGTAATGAAAGAAGGCCCAGCGGAAGACATGGCAAACAAAGAGAAGATCGCAGGTCTTCTTCGTTTTGCGTCTACAGAAGTTGATTCTGCAGATCAAACTATCAGCCTAGCGTCTTATGTTGAGCGTATGAAAGAAGGCCAAGATAAGATTTACTACCTGACAGCAGATAGCTACGCAGCAGCTAAAAACAGCCCACACTTGGAGCAGTTTAAAGCGAAAGGTATTGAAGTAGTGCTAATGTACGATCGCATCGATGAGTACGTAATGAACTACCTAACAGACTTTGACGGCAAACAATTCCAATCGATCACAAAAGCGGGCTTAGATTTAAGCAAGTTTGAAGGTGAAGAAGAGAAAGAGAAGCAGAAAGAGACTGAAGAAGAGTTTAAGTCTGTTGTTGAGCGCACTCAATCTTACCTGGGTGATCGCGTTAAAGAAGTTCGTACTACGTTTAAACTCGCAACGACACCTGCAGTTGTTGTAACGGATGACTTCGAGATGGGTACGCAAATGGCTAAGCTTCTTGAAGCGGCGGGCCAAGCTGCACCTGAAGTTAAGTACATCTTTGAAATTAACCCAGAGCACGCACTTGTTAAACAAATGGCTGACGAAGCCGATGAGCAAGCGTTTGGTCGTTGGGTTGAGCTACTACTTGGTCAAGCGATGCTGGCTGAGAAAGGCTCTATGGAAGATCCGTCACAATTCTTGGGTGCAATCAACGAGCTACTAACAAAGCGTTAGTCTTTCGACTTTGGGCTAAACCACGAATTGTAATTAAAAGCTCGCAAATGCGGGCTTTTTTAATGAACGTCGTTGAAAACATGTTAAACGTGGTCAACGTCACCGTTATCGTCACAACAAAATGAGGCGATGCATTCTTTAGTCGTAAATTCAGCCAAATTGAATATTAATGTGATAGAATGCTCGACCTAATCAGCTGGTACTAGGATCCAACTTGTTCCAGTTGTATGATTTTTAAACGTTATACCGAAACTTACCGTTTTGCTTCTATTTGCAGTTTTGCTTAACCTCAACGGTTACCTAACGATTTCTGTTCATCTAAACGATGAGCTAGGAAGTTGGGATAGTGAGCTTCGGTATAAATCATAATTTTATAAGAGGATTAAACATGCGCATCATTCTTCTAGGTGCTCCTGGCGCGGGTAAAGGCACTCAAGCTAACTTCATCATGAACAAATTTGGTATCCCTCAAATTTCAACTGGTGACATGCTACGTGCTGCTATCAAAGCGGGTACTGAGCTTGGTAAGCAAGCAAAATCAGTAATCGACGCTGGTCAGCTAGTTTCTGATGAAATTATCCTTGGTCTTATCAAAGAGCGTATCGCTCAAGATGACTGTGAGAAAGGTTTCCTACTAGACGGTTTCCCACGCACAATCCCACAAGCTGATGGCCTAAAAGAGATGGGTATCGCTGTAGATTACGTTGTTGAATTCGACGTAGCTGATGATGTGATTGTTGAGCGTATGGCTGGTCGTCGTGCTCACCTTCCTTCAGGTCGTACATACCACACTGTGTACAACCCACCAAAAGAAGAAGGTAAAGATGACGTAACTGGCGAAGAGCTAGTTGTACGTGATGACGACAAAGAAGAAACAGTTCGTGCTCGTCTAGGCGTGTACCATGAGCAAACAGCTCCACTAATCTCTTACTACGGTAAGGAAGCTGAAGCTGGTAACACTCAGTACCTTAAGTTTGACGGTACTAAGCAAGTTGCTGAAGTTAGTGCAGAACTTGAGAAAGCACTAGCATAATTGGCTAACAGCCAGTTTTAGAATTTGATATATTGGAAGCGACCTTAAAGGTCGCTTTTTTTGTCTCAATTTTTAGTACGATACCAATCTAAGATAATTAGGGGCCCTCGATTCAACGCACATTAGCTTTGAAAAGTTCGCTCATAATCGAAAGTTGATGTTGGTTATATGTCACGCCAAATGATTATCTCAACATTTAGCGACAAGCAATGATCTTAAACTTCAGCAGATTAGTATATTACTCTCTACAAAATTACATATTGGTCTCAGGTATCTATGGAAAATAATAAAAAGCAGGGCGTTTTACTGGTGAACTTAGGTACGCCAGATTCTGCGACCCCAGCTGGCGTTCGTCGATTTTTGAGTGAATTTTTGCACGATAAGCGAGTCGTTAATCTAACACGCTGGCTATGGTGCCCGATATTGCACGGAGTGATTTTACCGATTCGTTCACCTAAAGTAGCCAAGCTTTATCAGTCGGTTTGGATGGACGACGGCTCACCGCTTCTTGTGTATTCACAAAGACAAGCAGAAAAGCTTCAGAAGAAGTTAGAGATGCCTGTAGCGCTGGGTATGACTTATGGTAATCCAAGCCTGAAAACGGGCGTTGAGCAGCTGATGGAGCAGGGCGTTGAAGAGATCATCGTACTGCCTCTGTATCCTCAGTATTCAGGCACCACCACAGCTGCGGTTTCTGATGGTTTAACCAAAGCCTTTAAACAGATGCCTGTTATTCCTAGTTACCGCTTTATCCGTGATTACTACGCACACCCTAGTTACACCAAAGCATTGGCTGAGAGTGTTCGTAGCCACTGGGAGAAAAATGGCCGAGCGGATCATTTGGTTTGTTCTTTCCACGGCATTCCTAAGCGATTAGCAGATGAAGGTGATATTTACCCTCAACACTGTGAGGCGACAACTAAGCTACTAGCTGAGGAGCTTGGTTTATCTGCAGACGATATCACCATGACTTACCAGTCTCGATTTGGTCGAGAAGAGTGGTTAAAGCCATATACCGATGAGACGCTTGAATCATTGCCAAGCAAAGGGATCAAGAAGATCGATATCATGGCTCCAGCTTTCTCTGTAGACTGTTTAGAAACGCTGGAAGAGATTTCAGATCAGTGTAAGGAAACCTTCATTGATGCTGGTGGTTCTGAGTTTAGCTATATCATGTGTCTTAACGACAGAGATTCGCATATCGACATGATGGCTGAATTAGTAGAGATTCACCGATAACACTAGCTATATAAATACTAAAAGGGCTGCTCATTAAGCAGCCCTTTTTTGAATGTGTTCTAGCGTCTTTTAGACATCGAATGATATTAGCTATTAAGCAATAGAAGTTTCTGCAGTACGCTCTTCTTTTGGTTCAGACTCTAGCGTCATGTTGCTCTCTACGCCGTGCATCCAAGATACAAGCTTACCAGCACAAAGAAGCAGTAAGATGCCGCTGATTGTTGCTGTGATCGCAATACCACTGAAGATTGCCATCGCGCCCAGTTCACCTACATGAGAGCCCACAAGGCCAGCTACGTAGTTTGCAATAGCGTTGAAACCAAACCATGCACCCATCATAAGTGATGCTAAACGTAGTGGTGCCAGCTTAGTCACTAACGACAGACCGATAGGAGATAGGCAAAGCTCACCAAGTGTGTGGAAGAAGAATGCACCTACTAACCACAGCATAGAGGTTTTAACTGTAAGGTCACCACCTTGCTCCATTACCGCGCCCATCATGCAGACGAAGCCAAGCGCTAAGAAGAACAGAGCCAACGCAAATTTAACCGGTGAGTTCGGTTCACGCTTACCTAACTTCACCCAAAATGCAGCAATGATTGGTGCTAGTGTAATAATGAAGAATGGGTTTAAAGATTGGAACCACGCAGCCGGCACTTCAAAATCACCAATCATACGGTCTGTATATTGTTGAGTGTAGATGTTCATTAGGCCGCCAGCTTGTTCAAAGCCCGCCCAGAAAATAATCACGAACAGGCCCATGATCAGAATAACTTTTAGTCGATCGAACTCTTCTTTCGTTAGCGGTGCTTTCTCTTTCGACTTACTCAGAGCTTTTGCGCGTGCAGCTGCTGGAACCGAACCGATATTACCTAGCCATGATTGAGCCATGGTCATTTGCATGATTAAGCTAATAACCATACCGATACCAGCCGCTAGGAAACCTGCTTTCCAGCCATACGACTCAGCCGCAGCACCAGAGATAAGACCACCTAATAGTGCACCTAAGTTGATGCCCATGTAGAAAATAGTAAATGCGCCATCACGACGGTTATCACCTTCTTGGTAAAGGTCACCAACCATCGTTGAGATGTTTGGCTTAAACATACCGTTACCACTGATAAGCAGCGCTAAACCTAGGTAAAGTGCACTTACTTGGTCTAGGCCCATAAAGCCGTTTGGTAGAGCTAGTGTAAACTGGCCAAGTGCCATTAACACGCCACCAATAAGAATCGACTTACGTTGCCCTAGGTAGTTGTCGGCAATCCAACCACCGATCAAAGGCGTGATGTAAACCAAACCTGTGTAGATACCGTAAAGGTCAAGCGCGTCTTTTGTCGACCAGCCCAATCCGCCGTTAATCGTTGTGTCTGTTAAGAACAAAACAAGAATCGCACGCATAGCGTAGTAGGAGAAACGTTCCCATAGCTCTGTGCTGAAAAGTAGAAATAGGCCTCTAGGGTGGCCAAAGATGTTGTGATTGCTTGGCATAAGTTTTACTAATTTTAGTTATTAAAAGATTTTATAGTCACTTATGTATACAGAGTGCGATAAACATCTGCAATAGATGTATTTTATGGTAACGATAACCTTATTTTTGTAAGCTTATGAAAATTAAAATCTTTATTGCTAGTTTCGCCCTTAACGTTCGTGCTGCAAACTAATTTTCCAGATTTGAGCTGGTTGTTAAATGATCTCATTGAAAATATTTTTGAATAATAAAAGCGCCAGTCATCAATTTTATGTATCCTATTGTCATTAAAGGGAACGGTGTGTTTTATTTTTTTGACTGTATATGCAGTCACAGTAGCGCACCTTTTGAACGACAATAGAACTCTGTACAATGCTTAATTACTTTTATATCTATAATTTTTTGTTGATAAATTGCTTTGCTACGCATAATTTTGCGGCGATTAAGATTCATTTAGTTAATAGCAATTAAACCGTTTTAGGCTTGTGGTAAAATGTCCCCAAAATAGAAAATGGCTAGTTAAATGAAACGTTGGTATTTACTTTACTGCAAGCGTGGCGATCAAAAACGCGCTCAGCAGCATTTAGAGAATCAAGGGGTAGAGTGCTTTTACCCACAAATAGAAGTCGAAAAGGTGGTTAGAGGGAAAGAAAAGGTGGTCAAAGAACCGCTATTTCCTTCATACGTCTTTGTTCGATTTGATTATGAACAAGGGCCGAGTTTTACTACTGTTCGTTCAACGCGCGGCGTAGTGGACTTTATTAAGTTCGGCGCAAGACCGCATGAAGTCCAAGGTGACTTAGTTTTTGAACTTAAAGAGTTTGAGAAGTGTTGCAGTAACGAAACTGAAGATTGTTGTGTTGAGTTTGAGTCTGGGCAGGTGGTTAAGATTAAGAGTGGCCAGTTCGCTGGTATTGAAGCGATTTTCCATCAGAAAGATGGTGAAGCTCGCTCTATTATGCTCGTAAAAATGATCAGCCAAGTGGTTCCTATCAGTATTGAGAACGAAGCACTACAAGCTCACGCATAAATGCAACAATAAAAAAATCGGCTTAAAAATAAAAAGGCGCATGATGCGCCTTTTTTAGTACTTAGAATTTACCAATCGCCTTAAGCGTTGTAAGCATCGTTGTGAACGGCTTGTACTGCACGGCCTGATGGGTCAACACAGTTTTGGAACGACTCATCCCATTCGATAGCTTTTGCTGATGAACAAGCGACAGATGGACCACCTGGTACACACTCTGCTGCAGATTCTAGCGGGAACAACTCTTCAAAGATTTCGCGGTAAGCGTAGCCTTCTTTAGTCGTTGGCGTGTTGTATGGGAAGCGGAACTGCGCAGTTTCCATTTGCTTGTCCGTTACTTTCGCTTCAGCGGTAGCTTTCAACGTATCGATCCAGTCGTAACCAACCCCATCAGAGAATTGCTCTTTTTGACGCCATGCAATTGAGTCTGGTAGATAATCTTCGAAACACTCACGTAGGATGTGTTTCTCCATCTTACCGTTGCCACACATTTTGTCTTCTGGGTTTAAGCGCATTGCTACATCGATGAACTCTTTGTCCAAGAATGGTACGCGGCCTTCTACGCCCCATGCTGCTAGTGATTTGTTCGCACGAGCACAGTCAAACATGTTTAGAGCCAGCAACTTACGTACTGTTTCTTCATGGAACTCTTTTGCGTTTGGCGCTTTGTGGAAGTACAAGTAACCGCCAAAGATCTCATCAGCACCTTCACCAGACAGTACCATTTTGATACCCATTGCTTTGATCTTACGAGCAAGTAGGTACATTGGCGTAGACGCGCGAATTGTCGTTACGTCGTAGGTCTCGATGTGGTAGATAACATCACGGATTGCATCCAGACCTTCTTGAATGGTGTATGTCATCTCGTGGTGTACGGTACCAATCTTGTCTGCCACTTCACGAGCAGCGATAAGATCAGGAGCACCTTCTAGGCCAACCGCAAATGAGTGCAGTTGTGGCCACCAAGCTTCAGACTGTTCGTCATCTTCAATACGCATTGCCGCAAAGCGTTTAGCGACTGCTGAAGTGATAGATGAATCTAAACCACCAGAAAGAAGTACACCGTAAGGTACGTCAGTCATTAGTTGACGCTTCACCGCTGCTTCTAGTGCTTCCGTTAGATCTTCTTTGCTTGTGCTGTTGCCTTGTACTGCAGCGTATTCGTTCCAATCACGAATATAGTAACGTTGTGGCTCTGCATCTTTCGAAGAGTAGAAGCTACCTGGAGGGAACTCGCTGATGGTCTTACATACAGGAACCAGAGCTTTCATTTCAGAAGCAACATAGTAGTTACCGTGTTCATCGTAGCCTTGGTAAAGCGGGATGATACCGATGTGGTCGCGGCCTACTAGGTATTCGTCTTTTTCTTCATCGTATAAAACGAATGCGAAGATACCGTTTAGTTCTTCTAGCAGGTCTGCGCCCATTTCTTGGTATAACGCTAGGATAACTTCACAGTCAGAGTCGGTCTGGAACTGGTACTTATCTTCATAGCGAGCACGAAGTTCTTTGTGGTTATAGATTTCGCCGTTTACCGCAAGAATGTGTTTCTTGTCTTGGCTGTATAGCGGTTGAGCACCACTATTTAGACCAACGATAGCTAAACGCTCGTGAGCAAGGATTGCTTTGTCACTTGCATAGATACCAGACCAATCTGGTCCACGGTGACGAAGCTTTTTAGACATTTCTAAAGCGATAGGGCGAAGTGCTGCGGCATCACTTTTTATGTCGAGAATGCCAAATACTGAACACATAGAACTTCCTTTTAAATAATTTCTAAATCAACTGTATTCAATTTGCCATTCTGGCTAAAAAAAGCAACCGGATGTGAGCAAAAAAATAATATAAAGGGTGTTATATTAGAAATTATTTAATTATTTTGTTGTTTTGGTGTTTGGTATCTAAATGTGGTTGGTTTTTTATACAAAAACCTCTCAAAAGTGCGAAAATTCACAGTCTTGAGAGGTTTTTCTGAGAGGGATTTAGGCTAGATTTTGTTGATGTTTGGGTTTAATTGTTCACAAACATGGCGAGCAAAACCACTACCGGCTTCGCTGTAGATATTGAATGCGGCATCAACACCATTCTCTTTCAAGGTTTCGACTTGATCAGGGTATTCTGCGATAGCTGCGATCTGTCCTTTAAAGTTACGTGACTTTAGTTGATCTAAAGCGGTCTGGTTACCTTGGTGGTGTGGCATGGCTAAGATAACCAGCTTTACATTCGCAGTATCTAAGATGCGCTCCCAGAAGTCTGGGTCGGTCGCGTCGCCAGAAATCACGTTTCTACCGTGGCTTCTGTGGTTGTGTGCTGCTTCTTCACGAACTTCGACACCTAAACTTACCTTGCCATAGCGAGAGCGTAATTCGTCATAAGCACCAGTACCAATTCGGCCCATACCAAGAATAAGCACTTGTGCTCGGCCTGGGTCAATTCGCTTATCACGTCGGTGAAGCTTTTCTGACGCATGCTCTTTCAGCCATTTACCTGACTGCTGATAAAGCTTGTGACCAGCTCGGTTTAAAGGTGCAGCGATTAAGAACGACAGTGAAACCGCAATCGCGACGGCAACTAATATATCGCCAGACATCCAACCCATTTTGAAGGCGAGGCCACCAACGATGAGGCCAAATTCGCTGTAGTTAAACAGTGATAAAGAGGCAAGTAGAGACGTTCGAACACGGAACTTGAAACGGTTGAGCACCAAGAAGTAGAGAACACCTTTCACTGGCAGCATCAGTAAGAACAAGATTGCAAGCATAAAGCCTTGAATGGTTGGTTGCTCTGACAAACCAATGTTCAAGAAGAAACAGACAAGGAAAAGCTCTTTAAGGTTAAACAGCGATTTTGATAGCTCTGAAGCTTTTCGGTGACCAGCAAGTAACATACCTAGAACCAGAGCGCCCAGGTCTGGCTTAACACCAACCAAATGGAATAAACCAGCACCGACGACTAATGCGAAGAAGATGCCGGATAGAACCAACATCTCACCGTGACCAACCCAATCGAGCACTTTGTAGAAAAGTGGACGTAACAAGGGGAGGGCAAACAGAGCAATCGCATACCACTCAGGTATTTTACCCGTAGAAGCCGTTAGGAATACTACCGCGAAGATATCCTGCATGACCAAGATACCAATCGCCAACGTTCCGTAAGTCGCATTCATTTCACCTTTCTCTTGCAGAGTCTTAACCGCAAATACCGTACTAGAGAATGAAAGAGCAAAACCGAGCAGAACGATCTGTTCTACCGACATAGCAGCTAGTGATGAAATACCTAAGAACTTAAAACCAAATAGGGCGACAGCGAAAAACAGAGTGGACAAAAGGTTGTGGATTGTCGCGCCAGCCCAGATCTCTTTAGAGAGCAGGGTTTTGATGTCGAGCTTTAAGCCGATAGTAAATAGAAGCAGCGTAACACCAAGGTCAGCTAAAGTAATGATGGTGTCATTGGTTTCAAAACCAAAGGCAAAAAGCCCAAAGCCTGCAACCAAAAAACCAACTAATGGGGGAAGGTGACACTTTAAAGCAATAAATCCTGCGATAAACGCAGTGGATATTAATATAAGTTCCATAACTTGTTGTTGTAGTTCCCTAGCTTAAAAAAACGGGCCGTGTTTATACAAACACGGCCCGCGGAAAATCAGAATTATTGTTCTTTAATCTTCAAGTAGCTTCTGCAGTAACACACCATTGAGCATGGCGCGCTTGATCATAGCAAAAGCTCCCATCGTAGGATGTTTATCGATCTGTGATGCTACAATAGGCAGGCCGCTATGGAAAGTCGTTAGCGACTGATTCTCTACATTGCGCTTAATTGCAGGGAAAACAATCTCTTGTGCCTTAGTAATATCACCAGCGATGATCACTTTTTGAGGGTTAAATAGGTTGATCGTCATCGCGATCGCTTTACCTAACTGGTTTCCTACTCGAACCAAGCTCTGCTTAGCTAATTCGTCGCCATTCATTGCGTGGTCGCAAACGTCTTGAATAGTAATACGCTCAAGCTCGGTTAAAGAAGACTCATAGCCTTGTTTAATCAGTTTTTGCACGCGCTCAACGATTGCAGGGTTTGCCGCTACCGTTTCAAGACAACCAAAGTTACCACATTGGCACTGTTCACCAAGTGGATCGATTTGGATATGACCGATTTCACCGACGTTACGGTTATGACCTAAGAAAACCTGACCGTTAACGATAATACCTGCACCAGTACCGCGGTGAACACTCACTAAGATAGAGTCTTGGCTGTCTTGGCTCGCGCCAAAGTAGTGTTCAGCTAGTGCCATTCCGCGAACATCGTTACCAACAAAACAAGCGACATGGAATGTGTCGCGAATAATGTCGCTTAATGCAAGATTATCGATGTCTGTATTTGGCATGTACTCAACGACACCCGTCGTCGGGTTCACTAAGCCTGGAAGGGTCACGCCAATCGCAATCAGCTGATCGATTTTCGGCTGGTGTTCAGCGATGAAGGTCTTAAGCGTATTGACCAAGCCTTGAGTAAGGTCTGACTGATCTGAATAGTTAAGGTCTTGCTGTTGGAAAGCCAATTCACGGCCACCAAGGTCGTGAAGGCTAACTTGAATGTAGTCTCGCCCTAAGCGCACAGCGATAGAGTGAAAAGGCTCTACTTCTGTGGTTAGAGAGATAGCGCGTCTACCGCCAGTAGACGCTTGCTGTGCGACCTCTTTAATTAGGCCGCGCTCTAATAGTTGGCGGGTAATTTTTGTAACACTTGCCGGTGCGAGTTGGCTTACATCAGCCACTTGTATACGACTGATAGGCCCTTGTTGGTCTATCAGTCGGTATACCGCCGCACTGTTTAGTTGTTTAACTAAGTCTACGTTACCTATTTGTCCGCCATTCATACTTAATTGTGCTCGTATTGTCCATTAACAACAGTCGCTTTAACGTTAAAGTCTCGGTCAAATACAGCTAGGTTTGCAACCATGCCTTTCTTGATTCGACCTAGCTTGCTTTCTACACCGATGGCTGTAGCTGGGTATAGTGTAGCCATGCGAAGAGCTTCGTCTAAAGCGATACCAGCGTGCTCAACTGTGTTCTGAACTGCTTCAATCATAGTCAGAGCTGAGCCGCCCAGTGTGCCGTTTTCATCAACACACTTACCATCTCGGTAATATACTTTCTTACCGACAAAAATAAAGTATTCCATGTCAGCACCTGCAGGAGCTGTGGCATCCGTCACTAATACTAACTTTTCTCCCTTGACTTTATGCGCAATTCTGATGTTTGCGTAATCAACGTGGAAACCATCGGCGATGATGCCGGCGTACACCTCCGGTGTATCGTAGATAGCGCCAACCACACCAGGTTCACGACCAACCATAGGTGTCATTGCATTGAATAGGTGCGTTGCGAATGTGATACCAGATTCGAAACCTTGGCGTGCTTCTGCATAAGTTGCGTTGGTGTGACCGATAGAAACAACAACACCAGCTTTGTGCAGACGCTCGATATGCTCTGGGTCGTTCAGCTCAGGAGCCAGTGTTACTTTCGCAACAAGGTCGCTGTTCTCACAGATAAGCTCAATCATCTCGCTGTCAGACTTACGAATATGATCAACGCTGTGAATGCCTTTTTTTGCAACGTTTAGGTATGGACCTTCAAGGTGAAGACCTAAAGATTGGTTCTGGTATTGGTTATGGTATTCACGAGCTGCTGTGATAACTGCACGCATGTCTTCATCTGAAGAAGTAATCAGAGTAGGCAAGAAGCTAGTACAGCCTGATTTTAGGTTTGCTTTGTGCATGATCTGCATTGTTTCTGCAGTGATTTCATCGTTCAGCATCACGCCACCACAACCATTCAGTTGTAGGTCAATGAAACCCGGGCTTAGGTTTGCACCGTCTAGGTCACGAACCTCGATACCTTCTGGTAATTCAGAGATAGGGCAGACTTTTTTGATCAGTTCGTTTTCGATTACTACAGCATGATCGGTTAGAACATCACTACCAGTGTAAATTTTACAGTTACTTAGCGCGTACATAGTCAGCTAATCCTTATATCGTCAGATCTTTTAAATTCGTTCGTTACCTAAATGCTGACTTAGTTTGCGAGCATCATTTACGTAACGATTTAACTTTTATGGGCAAACGGCTTCAAAGTGGGAAGCGATTTTAAGTGTTTGAAAAATATGTGAACAATTCATTGTTTTTATGAGTTAGGGTTGAAAATATCAGTAAGTTAGCTAGCTTTTAATGCCGAAAATAACTCACTTTTAACCCAATAGTTAGATTTGGATTTTATCTATAAATGTTCATTTTTTTGAATGATAAAATAAGTTTTATGATCTCGCTAGCAAAAACCTCTGGATTTGGTAAAAACTGGTGATTACGATCACAAATGGTAAGGTTTTAATTTGCGGAGCAAAATTAATTGAATACACTGAATAGGACTAAATTGAGCGACTAAAATAAGTTTCTCAAACGAATTCTAAAAAATCCTATAGGGGGAAACAACTGGTGAATATTCTAGGATATGCACAGAAGCTAGGTAAGGCGTTAATGCTACCTATCGCAACGCTTCCGATTGCGGCGCTTCTATTACGTTTAGGTCAAGGCGATCTACTTGATATTCCATTCATGGCGCAAGCTGGTGGTGCTATCTTCAGTAACCTACCATTGCTATTTGGTCTAGGTATCGCTATTGGTCTTTCTAAAGACGGTAACGGCGCAGCAGGTCTTGCTGGTGCAGTTGCTTACTTCGTTCTAACGGCGACAGCAACAACAATTAACGCTGACGTTAACATGTCTTTCTTCGGCGGTATCTTCGCAGGTATCATCGCAGGTCACTCTTACAACGCTTTCCATGCTACACGCCTTCCTGAGTGGCTGGCATTCTTCGCTGGTAAACGTTTAGTACCAATCATGGCTGGTCTATTTGCACTTGTTGCAGGTGCTGTGTCTGGTGTGGTTTGGCCTGGTGTTCAATCTGGTCTAGACGCACTGGCTCACGCAGTATCAACGTCTGGCGCTATCGGTCAATTCGTTTACGGTACTCTTAACCGTGCACTTATCCCTGTAGGTCTACACCACGTATTGAACTCATACTTCTGGTTCGGTATGGGTACATGTCAAGAAATCATCGTTGCTGGTCAAGGCGCATTCGCTAACATCACTCAACTTTGTGTTGACCCATCACTAGCTAAAACTCTAGTTGTTGGCCAAGAGCATACATTTACATTCGCTAACTCTGTAACTCCAGAAATCACTACTGTTGTTAAAGAAGTAACTGACACTGTTAAATCAGGCGACCTACACCGTTTCTTCGGTGGCGATAAAGGCGCTGGCGTATTCATGAACGGTTTCTTCCCAGTGATGATGTTCGGTCTACCAGGTGCTGCACTTGCAATGTACCTAGCAGCTCCTGCTGAAAAACGTAGCCAAGTTGGTGGTGCACTATTCTCAGTAGCATTCTGTTCATTCTTAACAGGTATCACAGAGCCGCTAGAATTCATGTTCGTATTCCTAGCTCCTGCTCTATACGCAATGCACGCTGTGTTCACTGGTCTGTCTCTAGTTGTTGCTAACATGTTTGGTACTCTGCACGGTTTCGGTTTCTCTGCTGGTCTTATCGACTTCGTATTGAACTGGGGTCTAGCAACTAAACCTCTAGTACTTCTAGCAATCGGCCTTGGTTTCGGTGCTCTATACTTCTTCACTTTCTCTTTCGCAATCCGCGCTTTCAACCTGAAATCGCCTGGTCGTGAAGATGATGAAGCTGCAGCGACTCCAGCTGGCGAGGCTCCAAAAGGCGACCTTGCACGTCAATACCTGAAAGCTCTAGGTGGTCACGAGAACCTAACTTCAATCGACGCTTGTATCACACGTCTACGTCTAACTCTTAAAGACCGCTCTGTTGCTGACGAAGCAGTTCTTAAGAAACTAGGTGCTAAAGGTGTTGTTAAGTTAGGTGAAAACAACCTACAAGTTATCCTAGGCCCTCTTGCTGAAATCGTAGCTGGCGAAATGAAAGCTATCGGTGCAGGTGAAGACCTATCTGATGTAAAACTTCCATAGTAAGGAAGTACTTAACTGAGCAGCAATAAATACTCTCAAGTAAGTGTCAAATTGAAAGCCTCCCATAAGGGCTGTCTCTTATACACAAATCCCTAAGCCACGCTTGGGGATTTTTTTTGAACT
>NZ_JAEFCE010000048.1:0-40546 GCF_016406055.1 Vibrio sp. IB15 | reverse complement strand
GTATGAACTCGCCAAGTCTCTTGATTAACCAGACTTGTGATCAAGAGACAGCCCACTAAGGCGCCTTTTTCGTTCTTCGCTGCTGTCATTTACTTACTGTTATTGGATAGTAAGCGAGTGACAATCTTGATTACTGCTCTTGCTCGCGCGCAATCGCACGGTAACCAATGTCATTGCGGTGGAACATACCATTCCAGCTCACTTGCTTCGTTAACGCGTATGCGCGCTCCTGAGCTTCAGAAACCGTGTTACCCAGCGCTGTTGCACAAAGTACACGACCACCGTTTGTCACCACGTCGCCAGCTTCGTTATTTGCAGTACCTGCGTGGAAAACCTTTTGGCCTTCAACTTCGCTTGTTGGTAGTGAAATTACGTCACCTTTTGCGTAGTCAGCAGGGTAGCCGCCAGCCGCAAGAACAACACCAATTGAAGCACGTGGATCCCACTTAGATTCTGCTTCGTCTAGTTTCTCGTCGATAGCCATTAGGCAAAGCTCAACAAGGTCTGACTCCATGCGCATCATGATAGGTTGTGTTTCTGGATCGCCGAAGCGGCAGTTGTATTCGATAACTTTCGGAGTGCCGTCAGCATCGATCATTAGACCAGCGTAAAGGAAACCAGTGTAAGGTGCGCCTTCTGCGTCCATGCCACGTACCGTTGGGTAGATAACTTCTTCAAGGATACGGTTGTGGATTTCAGGTGTTACTACAGGAGCTGGAGAATAAGCACCCATGCCGCCCGTGTTAGGGCCAGTGTCTTTGTCGCCAACACGTTTGTGGTCTTGGCTGGTGGCCATAGGTAGAACGCTAGAGCCGTCAACCATTACTATGAAGCTTGCTTCTTCGCCTTCAAGGAACTCTTCGATAACCACGCGGCTGCCTGCTTCGCCAAATGCGTTGCCTGCTAGCATATCTTTGATTGCGTCTTCTGCTTCTTCAAGAGTCATCGCGACGATAACGCCTTTACCAGCCGCAAGGCCGTCAGCTTTAACTACGATTGGTGCACCTTGCTCACGAACGTAAGCGATAGCTGGCTCAATCTCAGTGAAGTTCGCGTAAGAACCTGTTGGGATGTCGTGACGAGCTAGGAAGTCTTTAGTGAATGCTTTAGAGCCTTCCAGCTGTGCTGCCGCTTGAGTTGGACCAAAGATAGGCAGACCTACTTCGCGGAACGCGTCAACCACACCAATAACCAATGGCGCTTCAGGGCCAACGATAGTCAGTTCGATTTTTTTCTCTTGAGCAAACGCCACTAAACCAGCGATGTCTTCAACGCCGATGTTTACGTTTTCAAGTTTTGGCTCAAGTGCAGTACCTGCGTTACCTGGAGCGATGAATACTGTTTCAACGTTTGGGTTTTGTGCTGCTTTCCAACCTAGTGCATGCTCACGACCACCGGCACCAATAATCAATACATTCATGTTTTAAACCTTCAATCAAAATTGATAGTAGTAGAACTAGAAAATGTCTGAGCAACACTAAATGATAGTGTTGCTCATCTCGGAGCGCAGCGTTCTCGTTTCCCGTAGCGAAGCGCTCTCGTATCTTTTCTTTCTAGTGGCGGAAGTGACGCATGCCCGTAAAGATCATCGCCATGCCGTGCTCGTCTGCTGCTGCGATAACTTCGTCATCACGCATAGAGCCGCCTGGTTGGATAACACATTTGATGCCCGCTTCTGCCGCCGCGTCGATACCGTCACGGAATGGGAAGAATGCATCTGATGCCATCACACAACCTTCAACCTGTAGACCTTCGTCTGCAGCTTTGATGCCAGCGATTTTCGCAGAGTAAACACGGCTCATTTGGCCTGCGCCCACACCGATAGTCATGTCGCCTTTCGAGTAAACGATCGCGTTAGATTTCACGTACTTCGCTACTTTCCAGCAGAATAGGGCATCTTTTAGCTCTTCAGCGGTTGGTTGACGCTTAGAAACCACTTTAAGGTCATCTTCAGACACCATGCCTTGGTCGCGGTCTTGAACCAGTAGGCCGCCGTTAACGCGTTTCACGTCAAAGCCAGTCGTCTTAGTTGTCCACTCACCACACTCAAGTAGGCGAAGGTTTTTCTTAGCCGCTACGATTTCTACTGCTTCAGCAGAAACAGAAGGAGCAATGATAACTTCAACGAATTGACGCTCAGTAATAGCGGTTGCTGTTGCTGCGTCTAGCTCACGGTTGAATGCGATGATGCCACCAAATGCAGACGTTGGGTCTGTTTTGAATGCACGGTCATAAGCTTCTAGGATGTCTTCACCTAGTGCTACGCCACATGGGTTAGCGTGCTTAACGATGACACATGCTGGTTCGTCGAACTCTTTCACACACTCAAGTGCTGCGTCAGTGTCGGCGATGTTGTTGTAAGAAAGCGCTTTGCCTTGGATTTGGCGAGCAGTAGAAACTGATGCTTCTTCAGGGTTTGCTTCAACGTAGAATGCTGCTGCTTGGTGGCTGTTCTCACCGTAGCGCATGTCTTGTTTTTTCTCGAACTGTTGGTTGAACGTGCGAGGGAATTTGCTCTCTTCGTCGCCTTCTTTGTTCTCGCCGTAAGATGGAACCATAGTGCCGAAGTAGTTAGCGATCATGCCGTCGTAAGAAGCTGTGTGTTCGAATGCTGCGATAGCTAGGTCGAAACGAGTTTCTAGTGTTAGAGACTTCTCGTTCGCGTCCATTTCAGCGATAACGCGGTCGTAGTCGTGAGCGTTAACAACGATAGTTACGTCTTTGTGGTTTTTCGCTGCAGAGCGAACCATTGTTGGACCACCGATGTCGATGTTCTCAACGGCATCAGCAAGCGTGCAGCCTTCTTTAGCAACGGTTTCTGCGAATGGGTATAGGTTTACAACAACCATATCGATAGGGTTGATACCGTGAGTTTCCATCACGTCATCGTCTTGGCCGCGACGGCCTAGGACACCACCATGAACTTTTGGATGCAGAGTCTTAACACGGCCGTCCATCATTTCTGGGAAACCAGTGTAGTCAGATACTTCTGTAACAGAGATGCCTTTTTCAGCAAGCAGGCGAGCAGTGCCACCGGTAGATAGGATATCTACACCACGGTTAGCAAGAGCTTGTGCAAATTCAACGATACCAGTTTTGTCTGATACGCTGATTAGAGCGCGGCGAATTGGACGAGCGTTATTCATGCTTCCATCTTCCTCAAATTCATGGGGTTAAAATAAAGATATTTGCCAAAAAAGAACTTGTTTCTATCTTCTCAACGTGGATTATTTTAGATTCCAGTAAGAGATAAAATATTGGCCAGTTTTGGTAAAGACCTTTGAGGTTAGTCTTACGATTAAGCTATAAGATAACCAACTCCAAATTTGATGGCGCAGATTCTAACTAATTTATTACAAAAAAGCTCGCGCAATCGTTTGGCATCTTAAAAATAATTATGAAAAGTGCCATTTCAGCCTAAAAAGTAACGATAAGGTTAATTGTGAAATGGATGAAGGAATAGGAAAAAACATGTTTCAGATCGGTGAATTAGCGAAACGATGCGGTGTGACAGCCGATACCTTGCGCTTCTACGAAAAAAATAATTTGATTGCACCAGCGAGCCGTAGTGAATCGGGTTATCGCCTATATGATGAAAATAACCAAAAACAGGTGACCTTTATCCTCAAATCCAAAGAGTTGGGGCTGAGTTTAGATGAGATTAAAGAATTGCTCGAGATTCGCCTAGAAGCAACACAACATAGTTGTGCTGAAGTGAAGTCCATCACCACTGCCAAGTTGGAGATGATCGATGAGAAGATTACTGAATTAACCAAGATTCGCACCGCGCTTAAAAAGATTAACGATGCGTGTTGTGGCCATATAGACGACGATGCTAGCCATTGTTCAATTCTGGCAGCGTTAGACTCAGCTAATGTTGAAAAAGGGCGCTGCTGCAGCTAATAGGCGCTCTGGTAAATGGGTAACCTATCCATTATTACCCATTTCTCCGTTCTCTAATCTACAAGCCAAAAAAAAGCCAAACTCAATCAATGAGCTTGGCTTTCAATTCAATTAATTACGAAAGAACGATTAGTTCATGCCGTATTTTTTAAGTTTCTTGCGAAGAGTACCGCGGTTGATACCCATCATAGTTGCTGCGCGAGTTTGGTTACCGCGAGTGTACTGCATGATGGTGTCTAGTAGTGGCTGTTCAACTTCAGCTAATACTAGTTCGTATAACTCGCTGACTTCTTGACCGTTTAATTGAGCAAGGTAGTTTTTCAATGATGCTTTCACTGAATCACGTAGTGGTTTCTGCGTGATTTGGTCTTGTGATGTTACTGTAGTCACTGTCAATGCTTCTGAAGTCAGATTTTGTTCGAACATATTCGGTCTAGCTCTTCTCGTAATTATGGTGCAACGTTATCAAAATAACCTTCTAGCGCCTCAAGCTGCAGATCACCTGCTTCGAGTGCGTTGAAGGTACGGCGAAACTCACTCGCTTGTTCATGCTCTTTTAGGTACCAACCCACATGCTTACGAGCGATGCGAGGGCCTAAAAACTCTCCATAAAATTCATGTAGAGCGTGAACATGGCCAAGCATGATGTCTTTCACTTCCGAAACCGGGAGTGGATCCATCGTGGTGCCGTTTTCCAAATAGTGTAGGATTTCGTTAAAAATCCATGGACGACCTTGGGCAGGACGACCAATCATCAAAGCGTCAGCGCCGGTGTACTCCAGCACAAACTTAGCTTTTTCCGGGCTATCGATATCACCGTTAGCAATAACCGGAATAGATACAGCTTGTTTCGCCGCTTTAATGTGTTTGTATTCTGCCTCACCTTTGTACATACAAGCGCGAGTTCTCCCGTGAAGGGCAAGTGCCTGTATGCCGCAGTCTTCGGCTATTTTAGCGATTTGGACACAGTTTCTGTTATCTGTATCCCAGCCTGTACGAGTCTTTAACGTTACTGGAACGTCGACTGCGTTTACCACAGCTTTCAAGATCTCTTCAATGAGGTCTGGATACTGAAGTAGGGCAGAGCCCGCAAGCTTCTTATTCACTTTTTTGGCTGGACAACCCATATTGATATCGATGATTTGCGCACCGTTATCGACATTGAATTGCGCAGCCTCGGCCATAAGCTGTGGATCTGCACCAGCGATTTGTACTGAACGAATGCCCGATTCGCCTTCATGTACCATACGCTGCTGAGACTTCGACGTTTTCCAAACCTTTGGATTGGAGGACATCATTTCACTGACTGCCATCCCCGCACCGTAGCGAAGACACAACTCACGGAATGGTCTATCCGTTACGCCAGCCATTGGAGCGACGATTAGATTGTTCTTAAGTTGATAATTTCCGATTTTCAAAACGTCATCACAGTTCTGTACCAGCAAGGGCGCGCATTTTACGCATTTTTTCGCTGCGTGAAAAGACTAATATTTGAGCATTTACAATTTGTTTTTGTAATTTGCATAAAATTCAATCAATTAGCGCCCAAAGTCTTGTCTAGCCTTGCTTGCGACCAGAGATTCGACACCACTCTTGCTGCTCGATAATCGGATCAATGTGAAGCTCATCACGATAATAAGTCGCAACATCTTCCGCTTGTGTATCTAAAACACCCGACATCGCAAGCACACCATTTGGCTTAACTAGGCCTTTGATGATGCCTGAAAGATCGCGCAGTGGACCGGCAAGAATGTTGGCAACAACAACGTCTGCTAGTAAACCTTCAGGCTGATCTTGTGGCAAGAACACCTCAAGTTGCTCAGCAACGCCATTGCGCTCTGCGTTGTCTTTTGATGCAAGTAGTGCTTGAGGATCAATGTCGATCCCGATAACTTTTGCTGCGCCTAGTTTGATCGCTGCGATCGCTAGGATGCCTGAGCCACAACCGAAGTCGATTACGGTTTTGCCTGAAAGATCTAATCCTTCAAGCCACTCAAGACACAATGCTGTTGTTGGGTGAGTACCAGTACCGAATGCAAGGCCAGGGTCTAGCATTACGTTTACCGCGTCAGGTTCAGGGATATCGCGCCAGCTTGGGCAGATCCATAAACGCTCACCAAACTTCATTGGGTGGAAGTTGTCCATCCATTCACGTTCCCAATCCTTGTCTTCAATTTGCTCAACTTTATGAGCAAAGTCTGCAGGGAACATGTTGCTTGCTTTAATCTGCGCTAGAACGACACCTGTATCAATCTCAGCGTCGTAAAGCGCAAGAATGTCAGTGTCACCCCAAAGGCGAGTTTCACCCGGCAGAGGCTCAAATACAGGGGTATCTTGTGCATCCAGGAAAGTTACAGA
Organism: Vibrio sp. IB15; assembly: GCF_016406055.1. Taxonomy (NCBI): domain Bacteria; kingdom Pseudomonadati; phylum Pseudomonadota; class Gammaproteobacteria; order Vibrionales; family Vibrionaceae; genus Vibrio; species Vibrio sp. IB15. Next base: position 34,285 of record NZ_JAEFCE010000048.1, on the reverse strand, counting down.
AAGAGCACCAGTCTCTTCCATTAACATGTCGCCAATTTGTTCGGCATTTTCATTGGTAGCATTAAGCTTGATTTGAATCCAAGGCATGGCTGAATCTTCTATATGAGAAAAATTGGATGGCGAGTCTAGCAGAAAATATGAGCAAATTCACCAAAACCCCAAGGAATATAATGGGGAATATTGATTGCGTTTTTTGGACGCTTAAAAACAAAAATGCCCACCAAAGTGAGCATTTTATTTTGTCCATTTAAGAACAAATTACACGAGGCTAGTTTCTATTGAAGACCAAGTTTCTTCTCAAGGTAGTGGATGTTTGCACCACCGTGTTGGAAGTTTTCGTCGTTCATAATCGACTCTTGTAGAGAGATGTTTACTTTGATGCCTTCTACAATCATTTCACCTAGTGCGTTCTTCATACGAGAAATCGCAACGTCACGGTTCTCACCGTAAGTGATTAGCTTACCGATCATTGAATCGTAGTGTGGTGGAACTGTGTAGCCAGTGTAGATGTGAGAGTCCCAACGAACGCCCATACCACCAGGAGCGTGGAAGCGCTCAATCTTACCTGGTGAAGGTAGGAACTTCTCTGGATCTTCCGCGTTGATACGACATTCGATCGCGTGACCTTTGATCTTGATATCGTCTTGCGTGAAAGATAGAGGTTGACCAGCAGCAACACGAAGTTGCTCTTTGATTAGGTCAACGCCAGTTACCATCTCTGTTACTGGGTGCTCTACTTGAATACGAGTGTTCATTTCGATGAAGTAGAATTCGCCATTTTCGTATAGGAATTCAAATGTACCTGCACCGCGGTAGCCGATTTCTAGACATGCACGAGTACAACGTTCACCGATGTATTTACGCATCTCTTCAGTGATACCTGGAGCTGGTGCTTCTTCAACAACTTTCTGGTGACGACGCTGCATTGAACAGTCACGCTCACCAAGGTGGATAGCACCGCCTTGACCGTCAGCAATTACTTGTACTTCAACGTGACGTGGGTTTTCTAGGAATTTCTCCATGTAAACCATGTCGTTGTTGAAACATGCTTTTGCTTCAGCACGTGTCATTGCGATTGCTTCTGTTAGTTCACCTTCAGTGCGAACAACACGCATACCACGACCACCGCCGCCGCCAGACGCTTTGATGATCACTGGGTAGCCAATGCGCTTAGCATGTGCTTTGTTTGCTGCTTCGTCGTCGTTTAGCGGGCCGTCAGAACCAGGTACACAAGGTACACCTGCTTTCTTCATTGCCGTGATTGCTGAAACTTTGTCACCCATGATACGGATAGTTTCTGCTTTAGGACCAACGAAAATGAAACCGCTTTGTTCAACTTGTTCAGCGAAGTCTGCGTTTTCAGATAGGAAGCCGTAGCCAGGGTGGATAGCAACAGCGCCTGTAACTTCAGCTGCACTGATGATACGAGGGATGTTTAGGTAGCTATCGATACCACGAGCAGGGCCGATACAAATGGTTTCGTCTGCTAGCAGTACGTGCTTAAGGTCACGGTCAGCTGTTGAGTGAACAGCAACCGTTTTAATGCCTAGCTCTTTACATGCTCGCAGAATACGTAGTGCAATCTCACCACGGTTCGCGATTACTAATTTATCTAACATAATGAGGCTTCTCTATTATTCGATAATTACTAGAGCTTGGTCGAACTCAACTGGTTGGCCGTCTTCAACAAGGATTGCAGTTACAACACCAGACTTATCAGCTTCGATTTGGTTCATCATCTTCATTGCTTCAACGATACATAGTGTGTCGCCAGCGTTAACTTGTTGACCAACTTTTACGAATGGTTTTGCGTCTGGGCTTGGTGCGCCGTAGAACGTACCAACCATTGGAGAAAGAACTTGGTGACCTGCAGGTGCTGCTGGAGCTTCTGCTGCTTCTGGAGCTGCCGCTTGAGCTGGAGCTGCTGCAGGAGCTGGTGCCGCTGCTGGAGCCGGAGCTGCTGCGTATTGAATTGGTGCTGCTACAGGTGCAGTGCCGTTGCGGCTGATGCGTACTGACTCTTCACCTTCAGAGATTTCTAGTTCTGCGATACCAGACTCTTCAACCAATTCGATTAGCTTTTTGATTTTGCGAATATCCATCGTTTCTTTCTCTTTTGTTAATTAACTATGCTCTATGACTAGAGCTGGTGTCTATTAGTTCGGTTATGTTCGTTATTTTGACTGCAACTTGTGAATCGCAGCAGTCAAAGCAAATTGGTAGCCTTGTGCGCCTAAGCCACAGATTACCCCTTCGGCTTTATCTGAGAGGTAAGAGTGGTGCCTAAAAGGTTCGCGTGCATGAACATTCGATAGGTGCACTTCAATAAATGGGATCGCTACGCCAAGTAGTGCATCACGCAACGCCACACTGGTATGTGTAAAGGCCGCTGGGTTGATGATAATGAAATCAATATCTTGATATGCATTATGGATAGCTTCGATCAGTTCATACTCACGATTTGACTGTAAGTGAGATAGCGCAACATCTTGTGTTTTCGCTTGCTCTGTTAGTGAGCTAATAATCTGCTCAAGTGTTTGAGAGCCGTAGTGTGCCGGTTCTCTTAGGCCTAACAGGTTAAGGTTTGGGCCATTTAAAACTAGAATGCGAAACTTTGTAGACATCGTGGGGCTATCTTCCTTTATCGTGATTACGACCTTGAATGTTGCCATTTTATTGAAAATTTGGGGTTAATTTCCAGTGAGAAAAACCCAAATTTAAAAATTAGAACCAGATTATAGCTAATTCAGCGCAAATCGCAGCAATTTACTGGTCTAATCTCCTATTGATAGCAAGTGAAATTGTTACCAACTTAACAAAAAAGCGTTATTACCTTAATTGTGGTGTGGATATTTGAGAGCAAGATCAGTCATAAAAAAACCGCCACATAGGTGACGGTTTGGAAATGATCTGTTTTAAACAGTGATTCTGGTGTGACAGCTATTATGCCAATTCAGCTTTCTCTGCAATCAGCTTATCAACCACACTTGGGTCTGCTAGCGTTGAAGTATCACCAAGGTTGCCAGTATCGCCCGTTGCGATCTTACGCAGGATACGACGCATGATCTTACCTGAACGGGTTTTCGGTAATGAATCGGTCCAGTGCAGCACGTCTGGTGTCGCAATAGGGCCTATCTCTTTACGCACCCAGTCTTTCACTTCTTTATGAAGCTCTGCGGTTGGGAACTCACCATCATTAAGCGTGATGTAAGCGTAAATCGCTTGGCCTTTGATGTCGTGAGGAATACCGACAATCGCAGCCTCTGCAATCTTATCGAATGCAACGAGCGCTGACTCAATCTCTGCAGTACCCATACGGTGACCAGATACGTTCAGCACGTCATCAACACGACCAGTAATCCAGTAGTAGCCGTCTTCATCACGACGAGCGCCATCACTGGTGAAGTACATGCCTTTAAACGTAGAGAAGTAAGTCTGTTCGAAGCGGTCATGATCGCCATGAACAGTACGCATTTGACCTGGCCACGAGTCTAGAATGACTAGGTTGCCGTCGGTTGCGCCTTCAATGATATTACCCATGTTATTTACTAGCGCAGGTTGTACACCGAAGAATGGACGAGTCGCTGAACCCGGTTTTAGGTCGGTAGCGCCTGGTAGTGGGGCAATTAGGATACCGCCCGTTTCGGTTTGCCACCATGTATCAACAATAGGAGACTGCTCGTTACCAATCGTTTTGTAGTACCACTCCCACGCTTCTGGGTTAATGGGTTCACCTACTGAGCCCATGATTCTCAAACTGTCACGAGAGGTGCCTTCAACCGCTTCATTGCCTTTCGCCATCAATGCACGAATAGCCGTTGGTGCAGTGTAAAGAATGTTGACTTGGTGCTTATCCACCACTTCACTCATTCGACTTGTGTTCGGGTAGTTTGGTACACCTTCAAACAGGATTGTCTTAGCGCCGTTAGCCAGTGGTCCGTATACAAGGTATGTGTGGCCAGTAATCCAACCCACATCTGCAGTACACCAGAAGGTTTCGCCTTCTTGGTAATCAAATACGTATTTAAAGGTCATCGCTGCGTAAACAAGGTAACCACCGGTAGTGTGCATTACACCTTTCGGTTTGCCTGTTGAGCCTGATGTATAAAGGATGAATAGTGGGTCTTCCGCATTCATCTCTTCTGGTGGGCAGTCTGCTGACACGTTTGCTGTCGCCTCATGCCACCAAATATCACGGTGCTCATGCCATGCAACCTCACCGCCAGTACGCTTAAGCACCATCACTTTTTCGATGGTTTTCACTTCTGGGTTGGTCAGTGCTTCGTCGACGTTTTTCTTAAGAGGAACAGCTCGGCCGCCACGCACGCCTTCATCGGCTGTGATCACGACTTTAGCATTCGAATCGATAATACGACCTGACAGTGCCTCTGGTGAGAAACCACCAAATACCACGGTATGAACTGCACCAATACGAGTACACGCCAGCATAGCAACTGCAGCTTCAGGAACCATAGGCATGTATAAACAAACCACATCGCCTTTACGTACGCCTTGCTCTTTTAGAGCGTTAGAGAACAGACATACTTCTTTGTGCAGTTCATTAAAAGTTAGGGTTTTATCATCTGCAGGGTCATCGCCTTCCCAGATGATGGCGACTTCATCACCGCGCTCAGCAAGGTGGCGGTCAATACAGTTCGCCGACACATTCAATGTGCCATCTTCAAACCAGCGAATATCGATGTGGCCTGGGTCGAAAGAGGTATTTTTTACTTGTGTGAAAGGTTTAATCCAATCCACGATTTTTCCGTGTTCACCCCAAAAGCCTTCTGGGTCAGAAACAGATTGTTGGTACATGGCTAGGTAAGTGTCATTATCCGCGTGTGTGGTTGATTTAATATTTTCTTTTACCGGATAAACGTGGGCTTCACTCATTGCATCTCTCCTTGTGCCTACATTCCTAATGAACTGGCAACTTCCTTTGTGTTCAGTTTCTAGGTCTATTACAGAACCGTCTTTGTGTTATCACTCTCGGCTAGGACGGCGATTTCCACAATTAGACTTTAGGATGAGACGCCGCTTTTCACTTACAAACTAGCGAGTTAAGTTCATTTTTGAGATGTTGCTCTCTATGTCTAGCTGCAAGGGTTGAATTAGGTGTACGAAGAGTTGAAGCGGGGCAGATCACCATGTTTCAGGCGGACAAAGATCAGCGCAGCAGAGATAGCATCTTGTAATGCATCATGTTTATTGACTGGAATTGGTAAGTCGAGCTGGCGACAAATTGCATCCATGCTGAGGTCGAAATAGGCATTGGGCAGCTGTCTTTCGAGTTTGTCTTGATAGAGTTGGCTCACTTCGATTAATCGGTTAGGCAGCGGAAATCCGAGTTGTTTTAAACAGGCGCGGTCGAGAATTTTTTTGTCATAGCGGATGTGATAGCCGACTAAAGGACGATTACCAATGAAGCTTAGCAGTTCAATTAGGGCTTGTTTCTCTTCGATTCCGTGTTTGAGGTCTTGATGGCGGATGCGGTGGATTTTTATTGAATTGCAGTCGAGCGATTGAGGGGCTCGTAATCTAACTTCGAAGGGCTTACTGGTGATGATGCGGTTACCGATGATCTTGGTCGCGGCAATGGTCACCAGTTCAGCCTGATTAGGGTCGAGGCTGGTGGTTTCGCAATCGAGTGAGACATATTCTTGATGAAGAGGCGCAGTAAACAGAGGCTGATGCGGAGAGCCTTTGAGCTTGTGATGCCAGTAATAGCGAACCAGTCTATTCATCGTGCAATCGCCTAGTCCCTTATCTGATAGTGGTAGCCGAGCCATTGCTTGAATTTCTTAACCACGTGCAGGCTATGACGAAGCAGATCTCGATCTGCTCGCTCCATTAGTTTGACGTCGATTTTATTGCTGCTGTGCTGTTGCGACAGGCGTTGTGATAAACGCCACTTAAAAAACTGCTTGATCGCTTCACTGAGGTTATCCGCGGTACTTTGCTCTAGTACCTTCTTACTCACGAGATGCTCAATGCGTTCAAAGGTGTTATTGACCGTCACGCCGTGTTCAAGGCTCAGTGCTCTAACACCATGCACTATAGGGAAAATACCACCTTGTTTTATGTCGAGTCCGGACTTGGACTGCTTTACATTACCAAACAGGGTCAGGGGAACTGAGAAGTTAAGGGCAGGGCGGCAGAACTCGGTCAGAATCAATTCCTGTCCGAGCATCAAATCACTCAAGTGCTGCTTAACGGGGAGTAACAGGTCTCTATTGCCTGCAACAGCATGTGCATCCGCCATGATGGCAATATCCATCACTGTCTCTGGCGTTGCTTTTTTTACCCACCTCGTCAGAGTTTGTTTCCATTCTTGTTCTGAGTGAACCCACTTCGGGTTGTTGACCATGACGTTGCCAGGACACAGTGGATAACCTAACTGTTGCAACGTATGAGTGAGATCGTTCATGGCGTTTTGGCATTGGTGCCACTCTAATCCGTCTTGAATGATCAACGCATTGTCTTGATCGGTTTTGAGTATCTGTTCTCCGCGTCCCTCTGAACCCAGCACGATGAGGCAGCAATGGTTGTGTAGTGCAGGGGGAATAACCAGTTCAAATGCCTTTTCAATAATCTGTTCATTGACGGCCGAAATTAGCTCCATGATGAAACGTGTACGAATACCATTATTGAGCAGGCTTTCGACCAATTGACGTTGCTTGTTGGAGGCCATGGCCAATTCTTCAATGCTGGTGGCTCGAGCGATATGCAAAGTAAGAACATGCGAGTGAGTGGAGAACGCACTGAGTATTTGCGTCATATCCACCATGCCGACCGCATTTAACCCATCACAAACCATCAGCCTTTTTACACGATTCCTTGTCATGGTGATCATGGCGTTAAACAAGAAGTCACCATGATTAACATGCAAAACAGGGTAGGTTGCTATCTCGCCGACAGGTGTATCGAGCGGGCGATCATCAAGCATCACCGCGTGTAATAAATTGGTCCGTGTGACGATTCCGTACGGAAAGGAACATGATGATCCAAAAGCTTTTGGATCATCATGTTCCAAATGAACCAAGGCCGAGTCTAAGCCTTGTTCTTTAAGGGTTTGAGTGACTTGATTGATAGGTTGGTCAGGTTCAAGTATCAGTGGTGGGTGGTAAATCGAGTCGTCGACTTTGGTCAGTATGAACTCAGCAAGATTCTGCTGTTGCTGAGCGGCTTCAATCAATGCTTTTCGGGTCGAGAGGTTACTATCAAAGTAAGCGGCGAACTGGCCGTTGGCGTGGTATAGCTCAAGAAAAACGTCGTTTGGTAATAGGTAACTTAAGGTATCTTCTAATGCGATATATTGATGTTTGGTATGAGGCTCAAACTGGCTGCGCACATCGAAAATATCGTCATTGGCATAGTGCGCATAGATCTCTCCGTCACTGCTAGCGCGCTCTTCGACAGCCCCTTTAATCAGAATATGCAGGTGGCGGCTCGGGCGGTCGGCCTCCAATATCACTTCGTGAGCTCGGTAGTAAACCACATCTAAAGCTGAGCGTAGCGTTAACTGTTCCGCTTCAGACAAGCTATCGAAAGGCGGGTGCTGCATATTAAATTTATCAGGCATAAGCAATCGCAAGGGAGTTAGAGTCTCTTTTTAGTGTGACAAATTACCAGCGAAGCTCCAGACGACTTTAGTCTAAGTGAGAGAGTGGCGATTTGGAGAGCTTAGATATCTTGCTGAAATGCGATATCTGAACTAATTGAATATGGGAATACTATCCCCGCAATAATTCCCTTTTTCATCTTTTGTGACCTAGGCATAATTGGCGCTTCCTTGTTCCGCACATTTTTATAGGTTGCCTATGTTTAAACCTTCCCCTTATGGCTGGATATCCCAGTATTTTCTCGGTTTCTTTTTTGCCTATGGTGTTTATCTGCCATTTTGGGCGCTATGGTTTGAAGACCAAGGCGTTTCTGCGGGGGACATTGGCGTATTGATTGGTGTGGGTTTGGCTACGCGTTGTGTTGCCAACTTTGTGATAACACCACGTATCTATAAAGTTGAGCATTTAATGCCAGCATTGCGTTGCCTCAGTTTTGTCGCGCTATTATTTGTTGGTTTCCATTTCTTTACTGGTGGTAGCTTTTTATTGATGCTGCTAGCAACGGTAATGTTCAACCTCTGCTATGGACCGATTATTCCGCTTTCTGATGCAATGGCGAACCATTACAGCCGTCTCAAGATGCTCGACTACGGACGTACACGCTTGTGGGGTTCAGTGGCATTTATTGCGGGTTCTACCGTGGTTGGTTATCTGGTGGCTGAATTTGGTACGGATATGATTTTGTATACTGCACTGGCAGGGGTGTTAGTGTCTTTATTGTTCGCGATGAGAACCCCGAACGTAATGCCAGTGACAGAATCAGAGCAAGTGGCTGAAAGACCTAAACTTGGTCAACTATTACGTGAATCATCGGTAGTGAAGTTTCTTGCATTGATGGCACTGCTTCAAGGAAGCCACGCTGCGTATTACAGCTTTAGTGCGATTTACTGGAAAGAGGCGGGGCACTCTGAGGCGATCATCGGTTATCTGTGGAGCTTGGCTGTGGTTGCTGAGGTGGCAGTATTTGCTCTGAGTAAGCGACTGTTTGCTGGATTATCATTGCGCACTCTGTTTGTGATTGCTGGTATCGGGGTCATGGCTCGTTGGGGTATCACCGCATCAACGACTGCGATCCCAGTATTGATAGTGGCTCAGCTGTTGCACGGGGTGACATTCGCCATGGCACACATCGCTGCTATTCAATACATTCAGTCTCAAGAGTCGAACAAAATGGTGGCATTGCAGGCTCTGTACAATGCGATACCACTTGGCGCCTTTATCGCATTAATGACGACCCTAAGTGGCTGGGGCTACGAACTGTGGGGCGCGAATATCTTCTGGGGAATGGCTGCGATGGGTGTAATTGCCCTGTTTATCAAGCTTGATGAAAGAAGCTCTGTGGTTGAAGTTAATCAACCCGAGTCAGAAGTTCATAGCTGATAACCAATCGTGATTATTAGAGTCTAAAGCACAGAATTTAAGCGATGCGATTGAGTTAATGACTCATCCTTAGTTAAATGAAACCTCTCCCTTATGGAGAGGTTTTTTATGGATGAAGAAAGGGTTTTCAATGCAAGGATGGGTAGTAATTCCAGTCTCTTTAGCCTACTTGGGCGTGTTATTTCTGATCGCTTGGTATGGAGACAGGCAGGTTCGTTGGCTATCGCGTTGGCGACCGTGGATCTATAGCCTCTCTATTGCGGTGTATTGTACCTCTTGGACCTTCTATGGAACGGTGGGTCAGGCGAGCAATAACCCTTGGTCTTTCTTACCCATCTATCTTGCACCGATTTTGGTCTTCACCCTTGGGTGGCGGATCTTAGCGCGACTGATTCTGATCGCGAAGCGGGAACATATTACCTCAATTGCCGATTTCATTGCGGCTCGCTATGGTAAATCTCAAGGTTTAGCGGTAGCGGTGACGGTTATCGCAGTGATCGGTATTCTGCCTTATATCGCCTTACAACTACGTGGTATCACCATGGGGTTGGATATCGTTGCCCCGAGTCTGGCTCAAGATTTTGGCTATCAGGATTACCATGTTTCTTGGTTTGTGGTCGGTGCGCTGGCCATTTTTACCATGCTGTTTGGTACAAGGCACATAGACAATACGGAACACCACCGTGGCATGATGATGGCGGTGGCGTTTGAGTCGATCGTTAAGCTGGCGGCATTTTTGATTGTTGGCCTATTTATCATGTATTTGGCGATGAGCAGCGACAAGATTGACCTGCTCGACGTGGCGGCGAGCACTTATGAATCGCCGAATATTCCGACCTTAATTATCCATACTGTTTTGACCATGTTGGCGATTGTCTGCTTACCGCGTCAGTTCCATACCATGGTCGTTGAGAATGAACGTCCTCAAGATCTGCACACCGCTCGTTGGTTATTTCCGCTTTATCTGATTTTGATGGGGCTGTTCGTTCTGCCAATTGCATGGGCTGGGCAAGGACTGCTTCCGAGCATGCCTGCAGATACGTATGTGATCAGTCTGCCGATGGCTGAAGGCGCCAATCATATTGCCTTGCTTGCGTTCCTTGGTGGTACATCTGCTGCTAGTGGTATGGTAATTGTGTCGACCATCGCGTTGGCGATCATGGTGTCGAACGATTTAGTGATGCCGCTATTGCTGCGCCGCATGCGACTTACCCAAAGGACTCATCGCCACTTCTCTGGGTTGCTATTGGTGATTCGTCGTGGGCTTATTTTATTGCTTCTACTTGGTGCTTGGTTGTTCTATCAGGCGCTCGATACCATTCATTCCTTGTCTGCGATTGGCTTCCTTTCGTTTGCGGCGATTGCTCAATTTGCTCCGGCACTGATTGGTGGTTTGTACTGGCGCCCGGGTAATCGCAAGGGTGTTTATGTCGGTTTAATGGTTGGCTCGGTGATTTGGCTCATTACCTTGATGAGTCAAACCAGTATGTTGGCTGGCGACAGTCAAAGTAACTTGCTGCTGTGGGTCATCACACCACCAGAGTTACTCAGTAGTTGGGATATTAGCAGTTCAAACTGGGGGATAGTCCTGAGTATTGTGCTCAATACTTTGTGTTATGCCGTGGTTTCTATTTCGACCAGGCCAAGCCTAAGTGAGCGCTTACAATCGGCGGCATTTGTTGGTACGCCGCTGCCTGAAAATGAGAACATTAGCCTTTATCAAAGCCGTGTAACCGTGGCTGAACTAGAGATGCTGGCGTCGCGGTTTGTTGGTCGAAAGCGAGCGAAAAGCGCTATCCAAAGTTACTGGCAGCAACACGGTCAACCGCTGCTTCCTAATCAACAAGCGCCAGCAAGCTTGATTCGACATGCTGAGCGTGTACTGGCGGGTGTGTTTGGAGCCTCCTCCGCTAAGTTAGTACTCACTTCTGCTCTGCAGGGCAGAAATATGCAGCTTGAAGAAGTGGCAACCATCGTTGATGAAGCCTCTGAGTTGTACGATTTCAGCCGTGGCTTGCTACAAGGTGCGATTGAGCATATTGGTCAAGGTATTGCAGTGGTTGATAAACAGATGAGGCTGGTGGCATGGAATCAGCGTTACTTAGAACTGTTTGAATTCCCTGCTGGTTTGATACAAGTGGGCAGGCCGATCTCCGATGTGATTCGCCACAATGCTCAGCAAGGGTTGTGTGGTCCGGGTGACCCTGAAGATCATGTGCGTCGCCGTGTTTATCACTTGGAGCAAGGCACACGACACACCTCTTCTCGCATTCGTCCTGATGGTCGCGTGATTGAGGTGCAAGGTAATCCAATGCCGAGCGGCGGCTTTGTGATGAGCTTTACCGATATCACGGTATTCAGACAAGCAGAACAGGCGCTAAAAGACGCCAATGAAAGCTTGGAATCAAGAGTGCACGAACGAACTCAAGAACTCGAAAAACTGAACCATCGCTTGGTCAAGGCGACACAAATTTCTGATCAAGAATCGCAATCTAAGAGTCGTTTCTTGGCCGCAGTAAGCCACGATTTGATGCAGCCACTGAATGCGGCGCGCTTGTTTGCTTCGTCACTTTCGGAGGTAGCAAAAGAGCAAGAGGTGAAGCAGCTTTCATCCCATATTGAAAGTGCACTGGGTGCGGCAGAGGACTTGATTGGTGATTTGTTGGATATCTCACGATTAGAGTCCGGCAAACTGGAAACCAACATTCACGCCATTGCGGTGCATGATGTGCTCGCTAACTTGAATGCTGAATTTAGCGCCTTAGCGACGCAGCAAAAAATTGATTTCAAGATGATCCCATCATCCCTGTTTATTCAATCTGACCCTAAGTTGCTGAGACGAGTGATTCAGAACTTTTTGACTAACGCCTTCCGCTATAACCCAGAGGGGAAAGTAGTGCTCGGAGCAAGACGAGTCAGGGGGCAGGTGCGAATCGATGTGTGGGATAACGGAACCGGTATTGATGAAGACAAGCAACAAGAGATCTTCGAAGAGTTCACTCGTGGTAGCCAAGTGCGTTCCGATCAAGGTTTAGGGCTGGGGCTCGCTATTTCTAAAGGTATTGCTCATGTGCTTGGTCATCAAATATCGATGCGCTCATGGCCGGGGCAAGGCAGTGTTTTCTCTATAACCTTAGCAAGAGCGGAACAAGTGGCTCCGGTTGTACAAGTAGCAGCGACAGTGGCGAGCAGTGACATCGAGCACCTTAAAATCTTGTGTGTTGATAATGAACGAGAGATTTTGGTTGGTATGGAGAACCTGATTGGTCGCTGGGGTTGTGAGGTTAAAACGGCAGTTGATTTGGTCGAGAGTTTGAAGTGCCTCGATGGTGACTGGAAACCCGATGTGATTTTTTCTGATTACCGCCTCGATAATGGGCGAACAGGGCTTGAGGTGTTGCAACAGTGTCGCTTGCGCCTTGGAGATTCCTTTGAAGGGGTCATCATTAGTGCCGACAGAACCGATGACATGTTGGCGGCGATAAAGGCCAACAGCTTTAGCTTTATTGCCAAGCCAGTGAAACCGCTAAAACTCAGAGCAGTATTGAATCGCGTGAGTTAGTTTAAGTCATTATTAGATCCTAATAAGGCCTCTGATGAGGCCTTTTTCGATCCGGTAGACTTGTTATGAGTTACTGGTTTTAACCTGCGATACCACCTTGAGTGAGAGCAGTTGGGTCAAGCAGCTTGCTGAGTTCTTCTCGGCTAAGATCGGTTTCTCTTTCTGCAACATCAAGGATAGGTAAACCCTCTTTGTAAGCTTTCTTGGCAATATCTGCTGCCTTTAGGTAACCAATCACAGGATTAAGTGCAGTCACCAAAATTGGATTCTTTGAAAGCGCTAAATCAAGATTGTCTTGGCGTACAGTGAAAGTCGCAATTGCTCTATCTGCCAGCGCAACAGAGCTGTTAGCTAAAAGCTCGATACTTTCTAATACGTTATGAGCAATCACTGGCAGCATCACATTCAGTTGGAAGTTGCCAGACTGGCCAGCTACTGTAATGGTGGTGTCGTTACCAATCACCTGCGCAGCGGCCATTGCTGCGGCTTCTGGTATTACAGGGTTCACTTTGCCCGGCATGATCGATGAGCCTGGCTGTAGCGCCTGCAATTCAATTTCTCCTAAGCCAGCTAATGGGCCAGAGTTCATCCAGCGAAGATCGTTTGCGATCTTCATGATCGCAACTGCTGCAGTTTTGAGCTGACCCGAAAAGGCAACGATCGCGTCTTGACTGCTGAGGTTAAAAAAGAAGTTTTCACTCGAGTTAAAGCTGATCTTTGTCGACTGCGACAGGTTACTTGCAAACTTATCGGCAAAGCGGGGATCAGCATTGATGCCTGTGCCAACCGCCGTTCCACCTTGAGCAAGCGCTTTAATAGCAGGCAGGGTGCTTTCAATCGCTTGTTTAGCGTGTTCAATCTGGAACTTCCAGCCACCCAACTCTTGAGCAAAGGTAATCGGCATCGCATCCATTAGGTGAGTACGGCCGGTTTTCACGACCTCAGCAAGCTCTTGCTGTTTAACGCTCAGTGCTTCAGACAAGTGACTTAGTGCTGGTAGCAGCTTGTTTTCCGCAGTGAGTGCGACACTGACTTGGATCGCGGTTGGCACCACATCGTTACTGCTTTGGCCCATATTGACGTGATCGTTCGGGTTCACGTCGCCTTGCAAACTTCTGGAAGCGAGTGTTGCAATCACTTCGTTGGCGTTCATGTTAGAGCTAGTACCAGAGCCGGTTTGGTAGACATCGATCGGGAATTGATCGAGATGTTTGCCATCAATGATCTCTTGGCTCGCATCGGCGATCGCATTGGCAATATCGCCTTCCAATAAACCTAATTGAGCATTGGTGTCAGCAGCAGCTTGTTTGATTAACGCCAGTGCTTGGATAAAGCTGGTGGGCATTTTGTGGGAGCTAAACGCGAAGTTATCTGCGGCACGTTGAGTTTGTGCTTGGTAGAGTGCATCAGCTGGGACTTTTACTTCCCCCATGCTGTCTTTTTCAATTCGATATTGTAGGGTCATCTTTTATCCTTGTTAGCCAAGTGGGGCTTGGACTTGTTGTAGTGTCTGGCTGAGATTCAAAAAACGCGCTTGGCCATGTGGTTGCTGGCAGTAGTGGCGTTTTAGATAAAATAGTGGTGAGTGAATTGAGTCTAGGCAGATATGACGAAAGGTAAAACTGCGCTCAGGAGACTCAATCGCTTCAATCAGATGGAAGAAAACTTGGCGCAGGTACAGCTCGCATAGCAAGATGTTTTCTTGTGCGGCGTGTTTTTCATAGTATGCGGCAAGCGTTTGTGCACACTCGATGTAGTCTCGAATGACAAACGGCTCGTGACCGTGAACTTGCTCTGAGGAAGTAAAGCGATCCTGCGCTTTGTAGAACCTCGAATAGAGAACCTGCTGCTCTTTCATCATCATTTTCATCTCTTTACTGGATGTTAATGATAATTATTATCAAATAATATTTTAAAAACAACCCTTTGTTTCTGTTTTTATAAAACGGTAGGCAAAAGAAAAAAGCCGATACATAACGTATCGGCTTTCTGAGATTCAGTACCTAATCCCTACAATGTAAGTACTGATTCATTTTTGCTAAACATCTTTGTTTCGTGGTCATGCTTAGTGGTCGTGAGCTTCACCAGCACCCTTAGGGTAACGGATGTTTTCAACCATCTCTTGTACGTCTTGTGGTACTTCAGCAGTCACTTTGTTTACCGCAATTGAAACTACGAAGTTTAGACACATACCTAGTGTACCGATGCCTTCTGGGCTGATACCAAACCACCAGTTTTCAGGTGTGCTTGCTGCTGGGTTAATGAACTTGAAGTAGATGATGTAGCTTGCTGTGAAGGCAATACCTGTCAACATACCTGCAATCGCACCTTCCTTGTTCATCTTCTTGTAGAAGATACCTAGGATAATTGCTGGGAAGAAGGATGCTGCGGCTAAGCCGAAGGCAAACGCTACCACCTGAGCTACGAAGCCTGGTGGGTTAATACCCAAGTAACCTGCACCGATAATCGCGACCATTGCTGCCAAACGAGCGGCTAGTAGCTCCTGCTTGTCGGTCATGTTTGGTCTGAAGCCTTTCTTCAACAAGTCATGTGAAATCGATGTTGAGATAACCAATAGTAGACCAGCGGCTGTTGATAGTGCGGCTGCTAGGCCACCGGCTGCCAGTAGCGCAACAACCCAGTTTGGTAGTTTTGCTAGTTCTGGAGAAGCCAGTACGATGATGTCACGGTTAATCTTCATCTCGTTGCGCTCATCGCCCGAGTAGAACATTTTGTCATCGCCGTTCTTATCTTCCCAACCTACTAGACCAGTGCTTTCCCAGTTTTTGTACCAGCTAGGTGCGTCTGCTGCTGCGACACCTTGCATGTCTGGGCCGTTAATCGTTTCAATCATGTTTACACGAGCGAATGCTGCAACGCCTGGTGCTGTTGTGTATAGCAATGAGATGAACAGTAGTGCCCAACCTGCTGAGATACGAGCATCACGTACTTTCGGTACTGTGAAGAAACGGATGATTACGTGTGGAAGACCTGCAGTACCCACCATTAGAGCTGCACAGATGAAGAATACATCCACCATGCTCTTGTTACCTTCGGTATAGGCGGTAAATCCGAGCTCTTCAGTCAGTCCATCCAGTTTATCGAGTAGGTAAACGTCTGTGCCTGAAATCGTTGAACCCATACCAACTTGTGGAAGCGGGTTACCTGTCATCATGATTGACGTGAAGATTGCTGGAACAAGGAAGGCGAAAATGAGGACACAGAATTGAGCTACCTGCGTATAAGTGATGCCTTTCATGCCACCAAGTACTGCGTAGAAGAACACAATACCCATACCAATGATGATACCTAGGTTAATGTCGACCTCTAGGAAACGAGAGAATACTACGCCCACACCACGCATTTGACCTGCAACGTATGTGAATGATACGAAGATTGCACAGAATACCGCTACCATACGTGCTGTTTTCGAGTAGTAACGTTCGCCGATAAAATCAGGAACCGTAAACTGACCGAACTTACGTAGGTAAGGTGCTAAACATAGCGCAAGTAGTACATAACCACCTGTCCAGCCCATTAGGTAAACCGCACCGTCGTAACCAACGAATGAGATGATACCTGCCATTGAGATGAATGACGCTGCCGACATCCAGTCAGCGGCTGTCGCCATACCGTTTGCTACTGGGTGTACACCACCGCCCGCAACGTAGAATTCACTCGTAGACCCTGCGCGAGCCCAGATTGCGATGCCGATATACAGTGCGAAAGTGATACCGACGAGAATAAACGTCCAAGTTTGAATATCCATGTTCTAGCCTCTAGTCTTCCTGTACGTTGTATTTTTTGTCGAGCGCATTCATGCGGACAACGTAAATGAATATCAGCGCCACGAAGGTGTATATCGAACCTTGTTGAGCGAACCAAAAGCCGAGCTTAAACCCGCCAAACTGAATGGTGTTGAGGGCATCAACAAATAAGATGCCTGCGCCGTAAGACACTGCGAACCAGATCGCGAGCAGTGTTCCCATAATTCCCAAGTTTTCCTTCCAGTAGGCTTGAGCATGTTCCGTAGATTCGAACGCCATTGCCTTCTCCTTTATTCCGTTTCCGTAGAATGTCGTTGTGTTAACGTAATGTTACGATTTGAAATGTAGCAAGGATAAGTCAAGGGATCTGTGCAACTTTAGTCGGGACGGTATTAGCCCTAATCCACTGAAATATGGGAGTTAGGAGACAAAACCATATAAAAATGTGATGTTACAAGGTTGTTAAATTGGCCAAAGGTCTAACAAAAAGGGATGAATTAGTGAGGGAGTAATAAAATTTAACAACTAAATGACAGAGAATCATTATTTAGTCCTGCATATGACACGAAGGGAAATATAAGTTTGTTATAGTAATTACGCTGCTTTTAGAGCCCTTTTCTTGCTTAATAGCAGAAATTCGACATGCTTTAATCACGAGTTTTATTCTTTGGGGGAACGAATTGGACGCAATAACTATTAATCACTTATTTTTAACTGGTGCCGTGCTTATCGCCATCAGTGTGCTTTTCTCACAAGTGTCCTCACGATTGGGCGTTCCGATTCTTTTGATCTTTTTGTTTGTTGGTATGTTGGCGGGCGAAGATGGCCCCGGCGGCATCAATTTTGACGACTATTCATTAACTTACTTGGTGAGTAACCTCGCGCTTGCCGTGATACTGCTTGATGGTGGTATGCGCACTAAGGTGGCGAGTTTTAAGGTCGCGTTTTGGCCTTCGCTGTCGTTAGCCACGATAGGTGTAGCTTGTACTGCGACTCTCACCGGCTTAATGGCGGCTTGGCTATTCGACTTATCACTGATGCAAGGCATTCTAGTGGGCGCGATTGTGGGCTCGACTGATGCTGCGGCGGTATTTTCTCTGCTCAAAGGACAGAGCCTCAACGAGCGTGTTGGGTCAACCTTAGAGATAGAGTCCGGTACCAACGACCCAATGGCGGTCTTCCTAACGGTGACCTTAATCGCACTACTTGGCACCCCAGATGTCGAGATGGGGATGAACTTCCTGCTGAAAAGCTTCGCGATGCAATTTGGTGTTGGTACCCTTATTGGTCTTGGTGGCGGTTGGGTTCTGTGGAGTCTAATCAACCGAATACAGTTGGCTGATGGTCTTTACTCGATTCTGGTACTGAGCGGCGGTGTGGCTCTGTTTGCTTTCTCTAACATGCTTGGCGGCAGTGGTATCTTGTCTATTTACCTTGTGGGCTTGTTTATTGGTAATCGTCCAACACGCTCTCGACACTCGATTCTCAATGTCCTTGATGGCATGACGTGGTTAAGCCAAATCGTGATGTTCTTGGTGTTGGGTTTATTGGTCACACCATCGACACTGATGGACATTGCTCTGCCTGCGCTAGCATTGGCTTTCGGTATGATTTTGTTTGCTCGTCCGCTGTCGGTTTGGTTAGGTTTGCTACCATTTCGACGTTTTACCACCAAGGAGCGTTGGTTTGTTTCTTGGGTTGGGTTACGTGGCGCGGTGCCGATCATTTTGGCGGTGTTCCCGATGATGGCTGGCCTGCCTAATGCTCAGCTGTATTTCAATATCGCCTTCTTCGTGGTTATGGTGTCGCTGATTGTTCAAGGCGGCAGCTTAATGAAAGTCGCGAGATTGGCTCAAGTGACGCTGCCTCCAACGCCGACACCTGTTTCACGCACTGGTATCGAGATCTACCCGACCAGTGAGTGGGAGATGTTTGTCTACAAGTTGAAAGAAGAGAAGTGGTGTGTCGGTGAGCCGCTTAAGCGCTTATCGATGCCGGAAGGAACACGTATTACCGCACTGTTTCGACAGGACGCCTTGCTTCATCCATCGGGCAGTACAGTATTGGAAGCGAACGATATTCTTTGTGTGCTTGGTCAAGACAAAGACTTAGATAGCTTAAGTGAGTTGTTCAGTGAAGCGCCTGAGGCTGAAGAGGCTGCGCGATTCTTTGGTGATTTCTTCCTTGAGGTTGGCTTGTCGATTGCTGCGGTGAGTGACTGCTATGGCATTGAGCTTGGCTCGGAAGAAGAGCGCGACATGACGTTAAAACAATTGGCTGATCGCGAGCTTGGCGCGCACCCAGTATTGGGCGATAGCTTCGAGTGGCATGACATCAATTGGGTGGTTGCAGAGATAGAGGATCATAAAGTCGTCAAGCTGGGTTTGTGTTTGCCTAAGACGACTTTAGAAGAGGATATGAGTGAAGCCTAGTTATGGACTTCTTGTAGCAAGATAACTGCTTGAGTTCGGTTTTTCACATCCAGTTTACGGAAGATGGCTGTCATATGCGCTTTGATGGTCGCTTCCGAAACATTCAATTCATAGGCGATTTGCTTGTTCAGCAGGCCGTCAGAAAGCATCCCTAATACCTTGTATTGCTGAGGCGTCAGTGTGGCAATTTTTTCCGCAAGGTCGCTACAGGCAGTATTGTTGGTAATCAGCCCTTCAGGGAAGAAGGGGTCGCCATTCAGCACTTGATTGAGTGCACTCACCAATTCACGCATGTCACTCGACTTTGGAATAAAGCCAAACGCACCATGGCTTTTCACTTGAGTGACAACGCTAGCGTCTTCACTCGCTGAGATCACGACAATCGGTAGATCTGGGTATTCCGCACGAAGTTGAATCAGACCAGACATTCCATTGGCTCCCGGCATTTTTAGGTCGAGCAGCAGCAGGTCGGGTTCATCTTCTTTTTTAAGCAGAGTCAGTAACGCGTCGAGAGAGTCGGCCTCAAGTAGGTTCGCACCGCTGATCGCCATATGAACCGACTGAAATAGGGCGTTGCGGAAGAGAGGGTGGTCATCTGCAATGATGATGGTGTAGGTCGAGTCCATGACGTCCATACTTTTAACAATTTAGTTAATATTTATTATCATCCTGATTGAGTATGTGGACAATATCTATGCATTAAAAGTCTGAACCATATCGACTTTTATCCCTGTTCTTGGAAAGTGTTTCCTATAATCACAAAAAAGCCGCACTGCCATCTCGTTATGAGGGGCGGTGCGGCTTTGTTTGGTGTTACATTCCGACCAATGTTGCCGTTATAGCTGGTGGTCTTGCATGTGTTTTAGGAATACATCGGCAGGCATAAAACCAGTCACACGAGCATTTGGAACATGGTTACCCTCGCTATCCCAGAACTCAATGGTTGGTAAGCCAAGTACTTGCAGTTGCTTCAGCAATTCAATGTTTTGAGGCATGTTTCGCGTCACGTCTGCTTGAAGTAACACGAAGTCAGACAGTTTGTTCTCGACGTCTGCTTGATGGAAGGTGTACTTCTCAAACTCTTTACACGCCACACACCAATCGGCGTAGAAGTCGAGCATCACTGGCTTGCCTAGTTTCTTCGCTTCGATGAGCTGGATTTCAAGCTCTTCAACGGTGTTAATTCGAGCAAACTGGATCTGTTGTTCCACTACAACGCTCTTTTCTGCAAACCAGTAATTTAGTGCAGGTTGAGCAGAAGCAAACAGACCAAGCATTGCGATGATGCCCACAGCGCTCTGCTTCCAACCACCAAATGGCAGTGCGTTCTTGCTGTGATACAACCAACCGAAGGCGATGAAGCCAAGGGCAGACCAAAGCACCGTTGCCCATAGTTCTGGGATGATGCGTTCTAGTAGGAAGATTGGTGCTGCCAACAAGATAAAGCCGAATACGACCTTCACTTTATCCATCCAGCTGCCTGCTTTTGGCAGTAGCTTATTGCCAAATACCGCAACCAAGATTAGCGGAATGCCCATACCCATAGCTAATGCATACAGAGCAATCGCACCGGTAAATAGGTCGCCACTTTGAGCAACATACAGCAGCGCACCCGAGAGTGGTGCCGTAGTACAAGGTGAACATACCAAGCCAGAGATAGCACCCATCGCGAACACGCCCAAGGTATTGCCACCTTGCTGCTTGTTGCTTTGGTTATTCAGCCAAGTTTGGACACTGCTCGGCAGTTGAAGGTTATATACGCCGAACATCGACATCGCTAATGCTACGAATAGAACGCTCAACGCAATCAGCACATAAGGATGTTGCATCGCAGCTTGGAATTGCATACCCGCAGAGGCAACCACCAAACCCAGTAGGGTGTAAGTTAGCGCCATGCCTTGCACGTAGATGAAGGACAACATCAGCGCGCGACCTTGGCTGAGTTTGCCACCACCCAACACGATGCCCGTTAGGATTGGATACATAGGCAGAACACACGGTGTGAAGGCTAAGCCAACACCGAGCGCTAAGAACAGTAATGGGGTCCACCAACTGTCACCGAGTTTATCGGCTAGGCTCGCTTCCTTTGAAACGGGTGCGTTTGATTGTGGTGTTGTGTTATTTGCCACCTCTGCTTTTGGAGAAGCAACTTGTGGTGAAGTGTTCGCTTGGTTACTGGTAGTTTTAGCTGCAGTGTCGCTTGAGTCCGTCGCTTCAAACGGTGCAATGTCGATGACGCGAGTTTCTGGAGGGTAGCAGAAGCCAGCCTCGGCACAGCCTTGATACTTAACGATCAGCTGCGAGCCATCTTGGTAACTTTGTAGGGGAACTTGTACGAATAGCGGCTGAGTATAAACACTCACCTCACCAAAGAACTCATCTTGGTGTGGCTTACCATCTTCTAACTCAACATTACCGATAGCGAGATTTTGGCCGCTAAAAGAGAGGCTATGTTGATAGAGGTAGTAGCCTTCTTTTACCTGCCAGTCGAGAAGCACCTTGCCATCTTGCTGGTAGTAATTGAAAGGGAAAGCTTGGTCTACAGGAACAAAACCGTTGTTATTGCCTCCGAAGCTTGGCTCGGCGTTGTCATTTCCAAAAAGCGCCCACGCAGGCTGGGTGAACAGGGAAATACAAACAAAAAGTAATGTGGCAAGTCGTCGCATACTATTTAGTCATTTAATGGAGTTATGGGTATCTTAACTCAATCAGACCGTAATAGTTTGCTATTAGTTTCATTGGCTAGCAAATATCCCTTAGGGCGGGAAATCCACTTTCTTAGGTAATCGAGATAAGGTCAGCCTTGCAGCAGGCATAGGGAGCCCTTGCCAGTAATCCATTTAAGCGACACCTAAGCGTGCTTTTACCACTTGCTCACAAGCATCGATATTGGTTGTGTCTTTTGGAATAATTAACACGGTGTCGTTGCCGCCAACGGTACCGATAATCTCAGTATGTGGGTCGATATCCACTAACCTTGCGACTAACTGCGCACAACCTGGGTGGGTTTTAACTATCACCATTGCTTGGTTATGAGTGATTAATTCGATTTGCGAAGAGATGGAGGCATCGACACGTACAGGCGCGCTTTCAACCGTAATACAGTAGACTTTTTTACCACAGGCATTTTGGATTTTGACTACGCCGAGCTGTGACAAAATACGAGATACCGTCGATTGGCTAATACCGGTATAGCCGATCTCGACCAGCTTTTCGCGCAGCTGGTTTTGGGTTGAGAAGCTTTGTTGTTGTAGTAAGCGTTTGCATGCTGCAGTCAGTGTTTTATCTTCAGCTGAATACAAGCAACCGTGCTCAGTGATCGGGTTCATGAACAACTCCTTAAGGTCAACAGTGATACCGCTTGTCCATAGCGTCGTGCGCACTCCCAAAGCCGTAGAGTACGATTTGTTAATTAGGGCTTACCGACGAATCCTGAAGTAAAGAAGGGCGGGTATGCGAGATGTATGATCATCTATTCATCCAGTCTACCACTAAAGGATAGTTATCTTTTTGAAGGCGATCACCAAACAAAATTCTGGTTATTTGCTTGTATTTTGGTGCTTTATTCTTGAGGTGAGTGGATATTTATTCCGCATTGGGAATAAATATCCATGTGCTTGGGAAGGTTTTGACCTAGGCACTAATGAAGATAAGGGTTAGCGAATTTCACTCATGATCTCGCGAGAGAATACTTTTTCACAGTAATGGCATTTTAGCTGCACGTTTTCCTGTTTTAGCTGAACTTTAAAGCTACTTTCAACGGGTTCACCGTGTGAAATACAGTTGCTATTTGGACATGAGAATACGCTGTTGATTTGCTCTGGCAGTACAAGCGTGAGTTTGTTCACTACCTTGTACTCTTCAATCTGATTGACCGTCGCTTGTGGCGCATACAGAGCCAATTGGTTCGCCTGTTCTTTGGTTAGAAAGATGTTCTCAATCTTGATCAGATCTTTGTGTCCCAACGCAGATGATGGCAGATTTAATCCCATGGTGATGCGCTGTTCTGTTTTGTGCATCTTGAACAGTTTGAGGATTTTGATACCAAGGTGAGCAGGGATGTGGTCAATGACGCTGCCGTTACGGATCGCTTCTACTTGTAGTTGAGTTTGTTTAACCATGACTGTGTCTCCTGCTTATAAAGTGTCGTTTAGAACTAGGGCTAATAGGGCTTCGCGAGCGTATACACCATTTTCAGCTTGCTCGAAGTAGTAAGCGTGTGGTGTTTTATCAACGTCGGTGGTGATCTCGTCGACGCGTGGCAGCGGGTGAAGCACCTTCATGTTTTGGCGAGCCTCTTTCAATGTGTCGGCGGTGAGGATGTAAGCCGATTTCATGTGTGCGTATTCTGATGCATCAAAGCGCTCTTTCTGTACGCGAGTCATGTATAGCACATCCAGTTCCGGTACCACTTCTTCAATGCTGCTGTGTGTGCTGTATTGAATGCCCATCTCTTCCAGTTCTTCACAGATGTAATCTGGCATCGCTAATACTTCAGGTGCGATAAAGAAGAAACGCACGTTATCGAATTTTGATAGTGCTTGCGTCAATGAGTGCACGGTGCGGCCATATTTAAGGTCGCCGACAAACGCCACATTGAGGTTGTCGAGAGTGCCTTGTGTTTCGTAAATCGAGAACAGGTCTAGCAGGGTTTGAGTTGGGTGTTGGTTCGCTCCATCACCGCCATTCACTACTGGCACACCGTTAGAGAACTCAGACGCCAAGCGTGCTGCCCCTTCTTGTGGATGACGCATCACAAAGGCATCAACGTACGATGAAATCACCTGCACTGAATCGGCAAGTGTTTCGCCTTTCTTAGCCAGTGATGTGTTACCGCCATTATCAAAACCGATGACTGTGCCACCAAGGCGTTGAACTGCGGTTTCGAATGAGAGGCGAGTTCGAGTTGAAGGCTCAAAGAAACAGCTCGCAACGACTTTATTTCTCAGCAACTCTGGATTTGGTTCAGCCTTGAGCCTTGCTGCGGTATCGACGATAAGCTCCAGTTCATCACGAGAGAGCTCAGGAATGGAGATGATGTGCTTGTTAAATAACGAATGCGCCATAACGGGTCTTCCTTCTATGCATACAGTCAAATTGCGGACAAAAAAAAGCCCCCTAAAAATAGGAGGCTTCGAAACGATCAATAGAACAAAATAAAAATGACACCAACACCACTCTTTGGCGTGTAGTTTGACAATCATGTGCGACAAAACTGCGGTTCATTTTTTGCTCTCTTTTGACAAATTGCGGAGGATTATACTCAGATAAAAACAGCGCGCAATAGTTTATGTAAAGTATTCATTTCATGGATATTTATGCCAAATTAGTCCGTGCTTTTACTTCTTTTTAAGCCTTTGTTGAAGCAGAAAAACTTCGACTTTTTTAGGCAATAATCTTTTCAAACGAATGAAAAAAAATGCGGGTTTTATCCAAGGGAAAAGTCCCATGCACGCCACCCGCATTTCCCTGTTATTGCACTCAGCTTATCGACTGGTTTGTAAATAAGAGAGTGCTTTGCTTCTAAGCTTTTTAATTACTTAGCTTATTAACTACCTAGTGTTGCAACCATCACAGCTTTGATAGTGTGCATACGGTTTTCAGCTTCATCGAACACGATAGAGTATTCCGACTCGACCACTTCATCAGTCACTTCCACACCGTCTTTTAGCTGTGGATATTCTGCAGCAAGCTGTTTGCCTACCGTGGTATCTTCGCCATGGAAAGCTGGCAGGCAGTGCATGAATTTCACGTGTGGGTTACCGGTTGCTTTTAGCATTTCCATGTTCACTTGGTAAGGCATCATTAGGTTGATACGCTCAGCCCATGCTTCTTTCGCTTCACCCATCGATACCCAAACGTCGGTGTATAGGAAGTCACAACCTTGCACGCCTTCTTGAACATCTTCAGTTAGAGTGATTTTGCCGCCAGTGTGCTCTGCGATTTCACGGCATTGAGCCAATAGCCCTTCTTCTGGCCAGAATTGCTTAGGAGCAACAAGGCGAATGTCCATGCCCATTTTCGCTGCACCAACCATTAGAGAGTTACCCATGTTGTTGCGAGCATCACCTAGATAAGCAAACTTGATTTCATGCAGCTGCTTGCCACGACCGTATTCAGTCATGGTCAGGAAGTCTGCCAAGATTTGAGTTGGGTGGAATTCGTCAGTCAGACCATTCCATACAGGTACACCAGCGTAAGCGCCTAGCTCTTCAACAATCTCTTGACCGAAGCCGCGGTATTCAATGCCATCGTACATACGACCAAGAACGCGAGCGGTATCTTTCATCGATTCTTTATGGCCAATTTGAGAACCAGATGGACCTAAGTAAGAGACGCGAGCACCTTGGTCGAATGCTGCCACTTCGAATGCACAGCGAGTACGAGTTGAGGTTTTCTCAAAGATAAGTGCGATGTTTTTGCCAGTCAGTTTTGGCTGTTCGTAACCGTTGTACTTCGCTTTTTTAAGCTCCATTGAAAGATCTAACAAGTGTTGAATTTCGCGTGGAGTGAAATCTAGTAGTTTTAGGAAGTTACGATTGCGTAGGTTAAAAGCCATGATGTATTCCTTCTTAGATTTAGGCGCTTTCCTGTTACAGGGAAAGAAAATTCAAGAAAGCGCGATTCAATTTTTGTGTATTAATTTCAGTTCAAACGGTGATTCAGTTTTCTCGCAAGGTTTGAAAAGCTTACGAGTGGATTAATCTTTGGTGATGTTGGTACCCGCTTGGCCTTGCAGAATTTGCAAACCATCTTCGAGCGCACCAATACCGACGACTTTGCCGCCTTGTTGGATGAATTCGCATGACGCTTCAATTTTTGGTCCCATCGAGCCAGCATCAAATTCAAACTTCGCCAGTTCACTTGGCGTAGTGCTGCGCAGCGCGTGTTGAGTCGGTTTGCCCCAATCTAGGTAAACCGCGTCTGCGTGTGTCAGGATCAGTAGTGCATCGGCATTCAATTGTTTTGCTAAGAAAGCAGCTGACATGTCTTTGTCGATAACCGCTTCGACACCAACCAATTTGCCATGCTCTTTTTTCACTGGAATGCCGCCACCGCCAGTACAGATCACTAGGTGACCCGCTTCGATAAGCTGGGTGATCGCTTCATGTTCAACGATGCCGGTTGGTCTTGGGCTTGGCACTACACGACGGAAGTGTTGGCCGTCTGGTTTTACGATCCAGTGGAACTTCTCTGCCAATTCACGCGCTTCTGCTTCTTCGTAGATTGGGCCGATTGGTTTGGTTGGATCAGCAAATGCAGGGTCATTTGGATCAACCGTCATTTGGGTCAACATGCATGAGATGTTGCGGTTCGGCAGATAGTTTTTGAACTCTTGCATCAGCATATAACCGATCATGCCTTGTGTTTCGCTACCCAATACATCCAGTGGATATGGATTTACTTTCTTGTATTCCAAACCTTGCAGAGCAAGTAAGCCAACTTGTGGGCCATTACCGTGCACTAACACCACGTTGTACTCTTTGGCGATTTCCGAGATGGTTTTCACCGCTGTTTCAATATTACGGCGCTGAACGTCAGCTTCTAACGGCTCACCGCGACGAAGTAGGGCGTTACCACCGAGTGCAACAACAACAGTTTGTTTAGTCATAATTGTGTTCTCTCATTGTGGCCAAGTTGAGGTTATTTGAGTGCTTCAACTTGGCCGTTTCGTCTTAGTGATTAGATACCATCACGCTCGATTGGGCAGCTCATGCAACGTGCGCCACCACGACCACGACCAAGCTCGTCTCCAGGAATTGGCAGTACTGTGATGCCAGCTTTGTCGTATTTCTCGTTGGTGTAGGTGTTACCTTCGTAGCCAATAACGACGCCAGGTTTCACCGTAAGAACGTTGTTCGCATCATTCCACTGCTCACGCTCTGCATGGAAGTTGTCACCACCAGTAGTGATCAGGTTTAGCTTGTCTACACCCAGTGCTTTTTCGATAGCGGTAACGAAGTAGCCTTCTTCTTTCACTTTCACGGCTCCAAACTCATCACCAGTTAGGTTCCAGCACTTCACATCTTTACTCACCACCTCAGGGTAGACAGAGAACGTATCTTCGTTCATATGTGTCATTACCGTGTCTAGGTGCATGCAAGAGCGGTGTTTTGGTAGCTGCATAGCGATAACTTGCTTCGCTTGGCCGTGCTTGAACAGGCTTGACGCTAAGTGCTCAACACCTTGTGGCGTGGTACGTTCTGACATACCGATAAGCACTGTGCCGCGGCCGATAACCAGAACGTCACCACCCTCAATCGTTGAGTTGTCGTAGTTGATACTTTCTTCATCGCCGAAGTATTTAATGAAGTCTTGGCCTGCGAAGGTTGGGTGCCAACGGTAAATCGCACGCACGTGGTTGGTTTCGCGTTGACGTGCTGGTTTCGCCATTGGGTTGATCGATACACCACCGTAAACCCAGCAAGAGGTGTCGCGAGTAAATAGGTGGTTTGGTAAAGGCTCAATAATGAAGTCGGTTGGTGTGAACATGCCTTGCATCATTGAAGAAGACTTCATCGGCATTTCAGCGTAAGACAGACCGCCGGTTAGGATTTTTGCAAGCTCTAGGTTTGGTAAGTCACCTAAGTAGCAGCGTACGTCGTTAGCAAAAGTTTTACCCAAACGGTAATCAGACACTTGGCAGTTCAGTAGCCAATCTTTCGCTTCCGGCACAGCTAGCGTATCTGCTAGTAGGTCAGTAAGAAGAAGAACCTCAACACCCTGATCACGTAGCGTTTGAGTGAATACGTCATGCTCTTTACCTGCACGCTCAACAGCCAGTACGTCATCAAACAGCAAATCGTGACAGTTAGATGGTGTTAAGTGAGTCAGTGCGCGTCTTGGGCGGTGAACTAGAACACGACGCAATTGACCTATTTCAGAACCTACATAGAACTTACTCATGATCGTCTCTCTCTTATATATTTGAATTACTTTTATTGCTAAGAGTAATTATTTATTTTCAGTTGAGAAGAATGAATTATTTATTCATATCTCTTGTCTGGAATTAATATTACGCCTGCTGCTCAGGTATTCTTAGAGATCTATCACAAATCATTTTTTATCCCTCAGCCCTTTAAAAACAAGGGTTTTAACAAATTTTATGCACTTTGACCTATCATCGATTGCTTCTAAATAGTTAATCCTGGGGGAACATTATTCATGTTTTTATAATCTGGATTAGTAAAATCTAAATAGTGGGGGTTTATATGCAATGTACTTTAATTGATAAAAGTGAGCTTAAAGTGGAAGTATGCAGTGTTTTTATTTAGATATTTAATTTTGAATGTGGAATTAATTATCTGTTAACAAATTAAATTCGTATAAAGTTATTCTTGTCACACTTTAAAATAGGACTTATGAAGGTGTTTTTAATTAGGTTTAGTCGTTTATTTATCTTTTGCTGTTACTTTTAATAAACCTGTAAATATAATTAACGCTAATAAATGACTAAATATTTCGCCATATATCACCTTGGTAAATAATGAGTGGTCTTGTTAACTTTGTCTGTGATGTTTGCAGATGAGTAGGAGTGTTGAGATGGGGCTTCTCGGGAGCTGCTGAGTTCGCAATGGGCTGCAGTAACGGTAAAACTAGCTGAGCTAACGATAGAGCTAAAAAAGCCGCTATCGAAGCGGCTTTGAATGGAAGTGTGTTTGCTTAAGGGATGCTAGATAAGCGCACCAATACTCAGTACTACGATGCAGAACACCGTTAAGATACCGATCAATGGCATGACCCATTTCACCCAGCGTACGTAAGGTACACGAGCTATCGCCAAGCCACCCATTACCACCGCAGAGGTTGGGGTAATAAGGTTTACCAAGCCTGAAGCCGATTGGTAAGCGGTAATCACAAGGTCTCTACCAACACCAGCGAAGTCAGCCAATGGTGCCATGATAGGCATGGTCAATACCGCTAGGCCAGATGTCGATGGCACTAGGAATGACAATAGAATCTCTAGGAAGAACATCACGTTAATAAAGATAACTGATGAGAGCCCTGTGACCATCTGCTCTGCAGAGAACAGAATCGTATCGGTGATCATACCGCGGTCCATCACCACCACAATACCACGTGCAATACCTATGATTAGCGCTACACCGAGCAGGTCACGAGCACCGTCAATGAAGCTTGAGGTAAACTCTTCTTCGCTCATGCGAGCCACAATACCGACAATGATGGTCGCTGCTAGGAACATTGCAGAGATCTCTGCCATCCACCATCCAGCAACGGATACGCCGTAAATCATTACCGCGAATGAGCCACCAAAAATAGTCAGAATCAGTTTACGAGTCGCAGTGAATTCCAGTTTTTCTCCGCTTGAGTTACCAAGGAAGTGCGCTTTGTTTTCTTCGTACTTGTCATACACAATCGACTTGCTTGGGTCTGCTTGCACCATTCTTGCGTAACGCATGACGTAAGCGACACAGATGCCCCAACCAATAATCAGCATTGCCACACGTAGCACGATACCGTCAGTAAATGGGATGCCAGAGGCGTTAGCTGCGATAACCGTTGCGAACGGGTTAATGGTGGAACCTAACACCCCTATGCCTGCGCCTAGAAGTACAGTCGCTGCAGCCACTAGAGGGTCAAAGCGAGCCGCCATCATGACAGGCACTAGAAGTGTATAGAATGGGAGTGATTCTTCCGCCATACCATAGACAGTACCGCCAGCGGCAAACAGTGCCATCAGTATTGGTATCATCAACTCTTCTCGCCCCTCGAGGCGCGCGGTGACGCGTTCGATACCAGCATCTATTGCACCAGTCTTGGTGACTAGCCCTAAGAAGCCACCAATGATCAGAATGAACAGTGAAACGTCGATTGCAGCAGCTTCATAGCTATTGTGGTCGTAGAAGCCATCAATCGGCGCTAGCAGCACGTCAATCACTCCTTGAGGGTTACCTTCAACCGCTTGATAGGTTCCGGTTACCGGCACTTCTCGGCCTAATTCTTCATTCATTGCTCGGTCATATTGACCCGCTGGAACAATCCAGGTCAGTAGAGCAACGAATGCAATTAAAATAAATAGAATGGTATAAGCAGAAGGGAATTTAAAGTTGGCAAAGAAGCCGCCCTTTTTTTTCTCGCTTGGCATCGTTTGAGTTGTCATGGCTATCTCCTTACATCATCTTAAATAAAAGTGATGTGAATTAGCGACTAATGATTTATAGACTGTAAATACACCGACACTTATAAATTACCCAACGATATAAATTGCGGGTTTTAAATTAAAGTTATTTGATATTTACTAATCCAGATGAAGTTGTATTTAATTTAGCTTCGGTTATTTTATTCTTTACTTAATCATTTAAGTTTGGTGCTGTTCACAAAAATAGTGGCCAGTAAAAGGGCTAAAAAATGTGAGAGAAACCGTAAGGTTTTTTGGTTAATTAGCTTGGATTAATATTCGGTTTGGTTAGTTGGTAAATAGGGGGAAGGTTGATTTGATAGGTATCGATAGAGAATGGGTTGGATAGTCTTGGGATTTTATTCAAACTTTATTTTTGAACGTATTTTAAAGTTTGTCATGGTTATTTGACGGGCATCAAAAATCACATTAAGCCATAAACAAAAAAGGAAGCCGAAGCTTCCTTTTAGAGTCATATCATCAGTGGTTTTTAGATAAACAGACCACCGAATGCGAAGCCTAGTGCTACCGCAGTACTGATTGTTACCACACCTGGAATGAAGAACGGGTGGTTGAATACTAGGTTACCGATACGCGTTGAGCCTGTGTCATCCATCTCAACTGCAGCCAGTAGCGTAGGGTAAGTAGGAAGAACGAAAAGTGCACTTACCGCAGCGAAAGAAGCAACGGCTGTTAGTGGTGCTACGCCAATTGCTAGTGCTGCAGGCATTAATGCAACCGTTGTTGCGCCTTGAGAGTAAAGCAGCATAGAAGCGAAGAACAGAACAAGAGCCAGCATCCATGGGTAGTCAGCCAGTAGCGCGCCTGCAACGTCTTTGATTTCAGCAACGTGTGCGTTTACAAACGTAGAACCTAACCAAGCTACACCAAGTACACAGACACACGCAGTCATACCAGAGCGGAATGTCGGTGCTGAAGAAATTTTCGCTGCATCGATCTTAGTGAACATTACGATTGCCGCTGCTGCGGCCAACATTACCGACATGATCGCTTCGTTACGACCTAGTGCAGGGTTCTCGATTAAGCCAACAGAGCTAGAGATAGCCGCTGCGTAACAAACAACAAAACCAATTGCTGCTAGGAAGATGTAGGTTGCTTTCTTCGCTGTTGGAAGGATCTCGCGCTTCTCATCTGACGCTAGTTTGATTAGACTTTTCTCTAAACGCTCTTGGTAAACAGGATCGTCTTTTAGCTCGCTACCCATGTAGTTAGCAACAACAGCACCCACCATACAAGCAATGAAGGTTGTTGGAATACAAACCATCAGCAGTGTTAGGTAATCAACACCGAATGGTGCAAGCATTGCTGCGAAAGCTACAACCGCCGCTGAGATTGGCGAAGCTGTGATCGCGATTTGAGACGCAACAACAGCAATAGACAGTGGACGAGAAGGACGTACACCTTGGCCTTTCGCTACTTCGGCAATAACTGGCAGAGTTGAGAATGCTGTATGACCAGTACCTGCCATTAGCGTCATTAAAAAGGTCACAATCGGTGCGTAAAAGGTGATGCGTTCTGGGTGCTTACGCAAAAAGTTTTCTGCAATTTGCACCAACCAGTCCATACCGCCAGCAACCTGCATTGCAGCAATTGCGGTGATAACCGACATGATGATCAGGATTACATCAATTGGGATATAAGATTGGCTTGTTGGTACGCCAAGAATAAGTGAAAGAGCAATAACACCAGCACCACCGGCAAAGCCGATACCGATGCCGCCAATTCTGGCCCCTAAGAAGATAAAGAGCAGGACGATAAACAGTTCTACTGCAATCATAATTAACACCTCATGTAGATTTTATTATGTGACCACTCGTTGAGAGAATGTTCAGATAATAGTTCTATGGTTTAGATTCAATTAAGCAAAAGCGCAACATATAGAAAACCACAAAATAAACAGGGTTAACCGTATTGGAGCCTAAAAAAGGGCTCCGTTTGGAGCCCTTTCTCGCTAGCGTTACTCGTAGCGTTTTGCTTTATACTGAGGATGCATCAAATTTTCAACAGAGAAAATGTCATCAAGTTCTTCTTCGGTTAATAAACCGCGCTCTAGAACTACATCACGAACACTCTTACCTGTTTCTGCACAGATCTTACCGACAATGTCACCTTCGTGGTGGCCAATGTATGGGTTTAGGTAAGTTACGATACCGATAGAGTTAAATACGTGCGCTTCACAGATTTCTTTGTTTACCGTAATACCGTCTACACACTTGTCGCGTAGGTTCACACAAGCATTAGTTAGGATGTCTAGAGACTCAAACATGCTTTGTGCAATAACAGGTTCCATAACGTTCAGTTGAAGTTGACCACCTTCAGCTGCGAAAGAAACGGTGTTGTCGTTACCTAGAACTTTGAAGCAAACTTGGTTCACTACTTCAGGTACTACTGGGTTTACTTTAGCTGGCATAATTGAAGAGCCTGCTTGAAGCTCAGGTAGGTTCAGCTCGTTCAAGCCTGCGCGAGGACCAGAAGACAGTAGACGTAGGTCGTTACAAATCTTAGACAGTTTAACTGCTAGACGCTTAAGTGCGCCGTGCGTCATTACGTATGCGCCACAGTCTGAAGTTGCTTCGATTAGGTCTTCTGCTGGAACACACTCTAGGCCAGTTACTTCAGCTAGGTGTTTAACAGCAAGGCCTTGGTAACCTGGTGCTGCGTTTAGACCAGTACCGATTGCCGTTGCGCCTAGGTTAACTTCAAGCAGTAGCTTAGATGTGTATTCTAGGTTTTTGATTTCTTCATTGATGGTTACCGCCCAAGCGTGGAACTCTTGGCCAACCGTCATTGGAACTGCATCTTGAAGTTGAGTACGACCCATCTTCAAAACGGTGTTGAATTCTTGGCTCTTAAGCTCGAATGCACCTTTAAGGTATTCAATTGCATCGATCAGTTTTAGTACGCTGTTGTAAACAGAGATACGGAAGCCAGTTGGGTAAGCACAGTTAGTTGATTGGCTGCGGTTTACGTGGTCGTTCGGGTTGATGAACTCGTATTGGCCTTTTTCTTTGCCCATTAGCTCAAGCGCAACGTTCGCTACAACTTCGTTCGCGTTCATGTTTACAGAAGTACCAGCACCACCTTGGAAAACGTCTGATGGGAACTGATCCATGCACTTGCCAGTGTCTAGAATTAGGTCACAAGCTTGGATGATGTATTTAGCCACTTCGCTAGGAATTACACCTAACTCTTTGTTTGCTAAAGCCGCTGCTTTTTTTGTCATCACCATACCGCGAACGAATTCAGGTACATCTGAGATCGTTACATTTGAGATGTTGAAGTTTTCAACTGCGCGTAGGGTGTGGATGCCGTAGTAAGCATCAGCCGGAACATGACGTTGACCTAAAAGATCTTCTTCGAGACGAGTAGCTTGAGGAGCATCAACTTGTGCTTCTGATAGAGTAGCCATAACAGGATCCTTAGAGAATAATTCTGATTATATAGTTAGTTATTAGCCTATTCTGTGTGCAAATACTCCGTTCGCTAGAATATTGGGCTGATAAATCCGTCCTGACTTATGTGGCACATGATACTGTACCTAGCGCATAAAAATAGTAAGTTGATCACCTTTTTCGCTTTTGTTTAGTCAATATTTTGCAAAGTTAATTTGGGTCAATAAACACGCTTATTTACAGGATAAATTTGAGATTGGTAGACCTTTCAGCGTAAACTGAAAGCAACAAAGGAGGGCATGTGTTTCCTATCTTATTATTACTATTTATCTTCGTACCCATCATTGAGATTGGGCTATTTATTCAAGTTGGTGGCTTCTTAGGATTGTGGCCAACTATTGCATTGGTTTTGATCACGGCATTTGTCGGTGCATCGTTGGTTCGTAGCCAAGGCATTCAAACACTGATGTCTGTTCAAGGTCGACTACAGCAAGGCGAGATGCCGGCACAACAGATCCTTGAAGGCGTGATGCTGGCGGTGGCTGGCGTACTGCTGCTGACTCCAGGCTTTATGACTGACGCTCTGGGTATGCTGGTATTGTTGCCAGCACCAAGAGCCATGATCGCTAAGAAAATGATGGAAAAAATGGTGGTTAAAAACATGTCTGGCGGTTTCCACGCTGGTGGGCAGGCTGGCTTTGGTCAGAGTCCATTTGGAGACGCTCCATTCAACCGCGACCCATTTGACCAATCAAAAGGCGGTAACACCTTTGAAGGTGAGTTTGAGAAGAAAGACGACGACAACGATCGTAACCGCTTAAACTAATCCTGCTGCTCAGATATAAAGACAACAACTGAAAAGGCTCTTACCTTTATCCTTCGCAAGAAAGAGATAATGGTGAGAGCCTTTTTTTAGGTTCATCGCGGATTAGCGGGAACTAAAAACAAAAACGGTAGTAAGTGATATGG
>NZ_JAEFCE010000047.1:0-41410 GCF_016406055.1 Vibrio sp. IB15 | reverse complement strand
GTATGAACTCGCCAAGTCTCTTGATTAACCAGACTTGTGATCAAGAGACAGCCCATTGTGGGAGCCTTTTTACTTTTTAGGGTTCTGCTATTTTTATCTTGTCTGAGCGGCTTTGGGAGAGTGGTTGCTCGAACTATCTATCTGCTAGCAATGGTAAGGAACTATGCAGAGAACTATTGTGGATGCGATGACGCGAATTAGTGATGTGTCATAAAAGCGATCACGGCGCCAGCGACTACCAGGCAGCCACCAATGCGGCGCAATTGAGTATCGGGTTGCTCGCTTAGCTGAGCGACCATATTTCTCCAGCCATTTGGTGCGATTAATGGGCCAAGCCCTTCAACGATGAGAACAAGCCCAATTGCGAGCCAAATTGAATCAGACATGATGCTGCCTTATATCTATAAAAATATAATGATATCAGCATCTTTAGCGATCTGCTCTTCGTAATCGCTGTTTTATTTTTGTACAGCGTTAACGTTTATGAACAAAAAGTGACTGCAAGAAGTGTGATTCAGTGCTAGAATCCATTTTTAATTAGCAACAGAAATTGGAAAGATGGGAAATAACGTAGTCGTTCTAGGCACCCAATGGGGTGATGAAGGTAAAGGTAAAATCGTTGACCTTTTAACTGAAGATGCAAAATACGTGGTTCGCTACCAAGGCGGTCACAATGCAGGTCACACACTTGTAATTGACGGTGAAAAAACCGTTCTTCACTTAATTCCATCAGGCATCCTGCGCGATAACGTTAAATGTGTTATCGGTAACGGTGTTGTACTTTCGCCTGAAGCACTTCTTAAAGAAATGAAGCCTCTTGAAGAGCGCGGTATCCCAGTTCGCGAGCGTCTTTTCGTTTCTGAAGCTTGTCCTCTAATTCTTCCTTACCACATCGCTATCGACAACGCGCGTGAAATCGCTCGTGGCGCGAAAGCTATTGGTACAACGGGTCGTGGTATCGGTCCAGCTTACGAAGATAAAGTTGCTCGTCGCGGTCTACGCGTTGGTGACCTTTTCGATAAAGAAATGTTCGCTGAAAAACTAAAAGAAGTAATGGAATTCCATAACTTCCAACTAGAGCACTTCTACAAAGCTGAAACAGTAAGCTACGAAGATGTACTTGAGCAGTGCATGGGTTACGCAGATCTACTAACTTCAATGGTTATGGACGTAACTGACGAACTAGACGCAGCACGTAAGCGCGGCGACAAGATCATGTTCGAAGGCGCTCAAGGTACTCTACTAGATATCGACCACGGTACTTACCCATACGTAACTTCTTCTAACACGACTGCTGGTGGTGTTGCTGCAGGTTCTGGTTTCGGTCCTCGTCACATCGGTTACATCCTTGGTATCACTAAGGCTTACTGTACTCGTGTAGGTTCAGGTCCATTCCCAACTGAGCTATACGATGGTCTAGACAAGCAAGACCCAGTTGGTAAGCACCTAGGTGATGTTGGCCACGAGTTTGGCGCAACTACTGGTCGTCTACGTCGTACTGGTTGGTTCGATGCTGTTGCTATGCGTCGTGCAATCCAAATCAACTCTCTAACTGGTATGTGTCTGACTAAACTAGACGTTCTAGACGGCCTAGAAGAAATCAAGATCTGTACTGGCTACAAGATGGCTGACGGTTCTATCCTAGAAGTTTCTCCAATGGCTGCTGAGTCTTTCGAAGAAGCAACGCCAATCTACGAAACAATGCCAGGTTGGTCTGAAACAACATTTGGTGCTAAGTCAATCGACGCGCTTCCACAAGCTGCTCTTGATTACATCAAACGTATCGAAGACCTAACAGGTGTGCCAATTGATATCGTATCAACTGGTCCAGACCGTAACGAAACTATCATCAAGGTTCACCCATACAGTGCATAATGCCTGATTGAGTGATTACCACGGCACCTTTAGTGCTTTGATAATTAAATCGTTTTCTAAAAGCCGACTTTCTTAAGTCGGCTTTTTTATACTTGTAATTTGAGGGACGATACCAATCACAGTAAGTAAGTGATCAAAAATAGCGCCGGAAAAATGCTTGAGAACAAGGCAGAATTTTTCGATAAGTAGTTATTCTACAATCAAAAATTCTAACGAAGTTATCGAGTATTTTAACAAGCTAGAGTGAGCAGTTATTTACTACGATTGGTATATAGCTTTCTGTGATGATCTTTTGAACGCCATCTGGCAAAATATTGCCCATTAGCGGCAAGTTTTGTCTAAAGCGATACGCTGAGTTGCCGATACAGATATCATAGTGAGTGAAATGTAATTGAGTTTGGGTTGCCCAAAGGCTCGATGCGTTTTTAAAACCGATAAAAGAGTGCAGGTATGAAGCTACGAATTGTGGCAGCTTCATTGATAATGGCGCTGAGCTCACCCTTGAGTCATGCAAATTTGGCTGATGTCGGGGAGCCGGTTCCAATATATACAGAAGCTGAACTGATTAATTTAATCGAGAATAATCAACACCTAGAGCGAGTGAAAGCTGATAAGTGCCAGTTAGTTGAAGATATCGTTGCTCGTGCAACGCGTATTAGCTTGCCTTCTTATGAGTTTTTATACGGTGATATGCTGGCGTGGGGCGTGTGCGTTCCTCAAGATGTAGAGCTTGGTCTTTACTACATGGAAAACGCGGCACACCAAGGTTTACCTTCAGCACTAGAGCAATTGGGTCGTTATTATTCTCGTGGAACCTTGGTTCAACAAGACCAAGAGCGAGCGATCCCATACCTGCGTGAAGCGGCCTCTCTGGGGAACCTGAGTGCCAGTATTCATCTAGCAGAGCTGTTGTTGCGTGACTATGGCAGCCCGTTAGATTACGAAGATGCTTACCGCTGGTTATACAACTCAGTCACTGCAGACCAAAGACAACACAAGCGCATTACTGTATTGCGAAGTGGTCTGGAAAAGAGAATGCCAGACAATATTATCGCGCGAGCAAAACGACGCGACGTATTCTGGTAATACCGAGCTAGAAACCTGTAATGATTCCTGCACTCATTGTTACAGGTTACAAGATATAAAAAGCCCCGCCTAATCAAATTAGTGCGGGGCTTTTTACGTTTAGATGGTCATGTTATTCGATAGCGAACTTATTGAACGACTTCACCAGATTCGATAACGGTTTCACGAACTACCTTGGTAAAATCGAGCGCTTCCTGACGAATCTTATCTTCATTTACCGTTAGCATGTCGCGATCTTGCATGATGATCTTGCCATCGACGATCGTGTGACGAACATTGCCAGAGTTAGCTGAATACACCAGTGCTGAATACGGGTTGTAAACAGGAACCATGTTTGGTGCTTTAGTGTCGATCACTATGATGTCTGCTAGCTTGCCGACTTCAAGGGAGCCGATCTTATCTTCCATGTGTAGCGCTTTTGCTGCGCCCATTGTTGCCATGTCGATCACTTTGATCGGCGGCATTGCTGCACGATCTTTATTGACTAGCTTATGAACTTTAGCAACTTGGTTGAATTCATCGATAGTGCTTAGAGTGTTACCAGACATTGGGCCATCAGTACCTAAACCAATACGTACATTCTCATCATACATCTGTAGTGCAGGTGATACGCCTTTTGCTGACTTGATGTTCGCACTCATGTTATGAGCCACACCCATGTCCGACTTTTTCACAAGCTCAATATCATGGTCATCGATTAAGATCATGTGTGCACCAACTAGGTTTTTGTTGAGTGCGCCAATGCTATCCATGTATTGAACCGGCGATAAGCCTTCTGAACGCTCTGCGATCTTCTCTACTTCACGGTGCGATTCTGCAAGGTGGATCATCACTGGTACATCGAGCTCTAGTGACAATTTAGAAATCTTCTGCAGGACCTCTGTGGTGTTGGTGTAAGGCGCATGTGGTGCAAATGCAGGGGTAATACGTGGGTGATCTTTATATTCTTCAATAAAGTTCAACGCGTACTTGATACCTTCTTCGGCGTTTGCAGCATCGGCAACTGGGAACTTAATCACGGTTTCACCAAGGATGGCACGTATACCAATCTTATCGACGGTTTTTGCAACTTCATCCTCGAAGTAGTACATGTCGGCGTAAGTTGTCACACCGCCTTTGACCATTTCAACGTTACCTAAGTTGGCACCAATACGTACCATGTCGCGTGATACTAACTTCTTCTCTAGTGGGAAGATGTAGCGGTGTAGTCGGTCTGGCACATCATCGGCCAGTGAACGGAAAACCGTCATTGATACGTGGGTGTGAGTATTGATTAGACCTGGCATTACGATGTCGCCATCGACATCTAGCACTTGCTCAGCTTTGTATCGCTTCTCTAGTGAAGCATCGCCAACCGCAATGATTTTGTTGTCTTTGACGACAACCGTTCCGCTCTCATAAACCGTTTTGTCTTGGTTCATGGTTAGAACCATCGCATCGGTAATCATTAGATCTGCTTTTTCCATCGCAGAACTTGCGAATGGTAATAGCGCAAGGCTCGCCATTGCTGAAGCCAATAAGGTGCGTTTTAATTTCATATCAATACTCAGAACAGGAGTTGGTAAAAGTGTCTGGATAATAGTGCATTTCACTCATGAGGCAAACGTTTGTTTTATCGTTTGCGCGAAATTCTTATGGTAGTTTGTGATGATGAAGTGATGTTTCACAAAATGAAGATATGTATCAATCTGAGGTTATTTTCGGGTTTTCTAAAGCATATCTGTAGCTTACCTCTAGCATCGGATATACTAGGGGTATATACCTTCCTTGCTTAAGCAGGCCCGCCTATGTCAAAAAACACACCAATGTCAGAAAACACGACAGCTACCACTAACGTTGATCCTTTTGCCGATCGAGAGTCGAAAAATTACGACAATCCAGTACCAAGCCGAGAGTTCATTTTATCGTTTCTAACGGAAGCGAATATCCCAATGAACCGAAATGATCTATTCGAAGCGCTTGGCCTTGCTGGAGAGGAGCAATATGAAGGGCTACGTCGTCGTTTACGTGCTATGGAGCGTGATGGACAACTGGTCTTCACTCGTCGCCAATGCTACGCGCTACCTGAAAAGTTAGAGCTAGTGAAAGGTTACGTGATTGGTCACAAAGACGGTCATGGTTGGGTTCGCCCTGATGGTAGCAAAGGCAAGGATGACGATATTCTACTGCCACACCATCAGATGAAAACCATCATGCACGGTGACTACGTATTGGCTCAGCCAACGGACAACAGCAAGCGTGGCCGTCGTGAAGGTCGTTTAGTTCGCGTACTTGAAGAACGTACCACGCCAATTGTTGGCCGTTTCTTCTTAGAGTATGGCCACTCTTATGTGGTTGCTGATGACTCACGTATCAGTCATGACATCCTTATCCCAACCGAGCATAAAGGCGGAGCTCGAATGGGTAATGTGGTTGTGATTGAAATTACTGACCGTGGCGGTCGCTCTCGTAACATGATGGGTAAGGTAACTGAAGTGCTTGGTGAGAACATGGCCCCGGGCATGGAAACCAAGATTGCGATTCATACCCACCAGATCCCAAATGAGTGGCCAGAAGCTGTTGATAAGCAAATTGCTAACTTGGGTGAGCATGTCCCTGAAGAAGCGAAAGAAGGACGTGTTGACCTGCGTAAATTGCCATTGGTAACAATCGATGGTGAAGATGCGCGTGACTTCGATGATGCGGTTTATTGTGAAGCGAAGAAAGGTGGAGGTTGGCGCCTATGGGTAGCGATTGCTGATGTTAGCTACTACGTTCGTCCTGATACTGCATTAGATAAAGAAGCGATCAATCGTGGTAACTCGGTATACTTCCCGTCACAAGTAGTCCCAATGCTGCCAGAAGTACTTTCTAACGGCCTATGTTCGTTGAACCCACAAGTAGACCGTTTATGTATGGTGTGTGAGATGACTATCTCAGACAAAGGCAAACTGTCGGGCTACAAGCACTACGAAGCAGTGATGAACTCTCATGCTCGTCTTACTTACAATAAAGTAGGCGCAATCTTAGATGGCAACGAAGAGCTTCGTGAGCGTTACGTACAAGAAGTGCCGCATCTCGAAGAGCTGCACAGAATGTACAAAGTACTGAAGCAGACTCGTGACGAGCGTGGCGCAATTGAGTTTGAAACGGTAGAGACTAAGTTCATCTTCAATGCGGATCGTAAGATTGACCGTATTGAACCCGTTGTTCGCAACGATGCACACAAAATCATCGAAGAGTGTATGATTCTAGCGAACATCGCGTCTGCATCTTTGGTGGAGAAAGCGAAAGAGCCATCGCTGTACCGTATTCACGAAACTCCAGGAGAAGAGCGC
This sequence comes from Vibrio sp. IB15, assembly GCF_016406055.1. Lineage (NCBI taxonomy): Bacteria > Pseudomonadati > Pseudomonadota > Gammaproteobacteria > Vibrionales > Vibrionaceae > Vibrio > Vibrio sp. IB15. The sequence continues at coordinate 35,132 of NZ_JAEFCE010000047.1, read as the reverse complement.
TTAGCAGGCTTTAAAGACTTCCTAAGTGAGCTTGGTTTATCGCTAGACGGTGGTTTGTCTCCGTCACCAACGGATTACGCAAAGCTAATGCAGCAAATTAACGAGCGTGAAGATCGCGAGTTAATTCAAACTATGCTGCTACGCTCGATGAAGCAAGCGGTATACAACGCTGATAACGTAGGTCACTTTGGTCTGGCGCTAAAACGCTACGCTCACTTTACTTCGCCGATCCGTCGTTACCCTGACTTGCTACTGCACCGTGCAATTAAGTACCTTATTGCGAAAGAAGAGGGGCGTAACAGCGAACGTTGGACACCAACCGGCGGTTACCACTACACTTTCGATGAAATGGACTTCTACGGCGAGCAGTGTTCAATGACTGAACGTCGCGCCGATGACGCAACTCGTGAAGTGAACGACTGGCTGAAATGTGAATACATGCAAGACCACGTCGGTGAAGTAATGGACGGTGTGATTGCCAACGTTACCGGCTTTGGTTTCTTTGTGCGTCTAACGGAACTGCACATTGATGGCCTAGTGCACATCTCGGCGTTAGCGAACGATTACTACCAATTTGATGCGGTTGGTCAGCGCCTAGTGGGTGAAAGCTCTGGCAACATCTACCGCTTGGGTGACTCGGTTAAAGTGAAGGTTTCTGCGGTTAACCTAGAAACTCGCCAAATTGATTTTGATTTGGAAGACACTGCTCGTCAGCCTCGTGGCAAAGGTAAAACAGCCAAGAAGCGTGCTGCTGAAGCAATGAAAAAGGCGAAAAGTAAGAAACGCGCCGCAGTGAAGAGCAACAAACCAGGTGTCGCAGCTAAACCATTAGTTGAGCCAACTAAGCGACCAGATGGTAGTTCAGAAGCTTCTGAGAAAAAGAAAAAATCGCGTAATAAGACCGGTGCAGCAAAAGCTCGAGCGAAGAAAAAGCGCTCAGCAACTCGCAAGGCAAGGGCGGATAAGTCTTAGGACATCGCCAAGCGTTAACAACGAATGTAATGCGAGAGTATCGGGCGTGAAACGCATACTCTCGAAATAAACAACGCAGAGCTGAATGCATTGGAGTTAGTGCCGTTCATCTCTGAGCAATAAGAGTAATTTGAGACAATGAGTAACGAATTTATTTACGGTATTCACGCGGTGAAAGCCGTATTAGAAAAAGATCCAGTACGTTTCATTGAAGCGTATGTGCTGAAAGGTCGCCAAGATGAGCGTCTTTTACCACTACTGAATCAGTTGCAACAGTTTGGTGTATCAATCCAACAGATGGGCCGTAAGCCGCTGGATGACAAAGCACAAGGTGCAAACCACCAAGGCATTATCGCTAAGGTGAAGCCGGCTAAGCAGCTCAACGAAACTCACCTAGACGACATCCTAGCGCAGCACGAACAGCCATTGCTGTTGGTTCTTGATGGCGTAACAGACCCTCATAACCTAGGTGCGTGTCTGCGTAATGCGGATGCGGCTGGTGTTGCTGCGGTTATCGTGCCTAAAGACCGCTCTTCTCCATTAACAGCAACGGTTAGTAAGGTTGCATGTGGTGCTGCTGAAACAGTTCCGCTAGTACGTGTAACCAACCTAGCTCGCACAATGCGTGCTCTGCAAGAACAAGGGGTATGGTTTGTCGGTACAGCGGGCGAAGCGACGCACGACATCTATCAAGCGAAGCTAACAGGCCCTCTAGCAGTAGTAATGGGTGCAGAAGGTGACGGTATGCGTCGTCTAACGCGTGAGACCTGTGATGACCTGATCAAGATTCCGATGGCTGGTAGTGTATCAAGCCTGAACGTGTCAGTGGCTTCTGGTATTTGTCTGTTTGAAGCGGTACGTCAGCGTCTAGCTCAGTAAATTACTCATTGAATTGATTTATTTCTAACGCCCACCACATGCTGGTGGGCGTTTGTTTTCATCTAATTAAGGCAGATCTCAATAGAACCGCGGATGGTAAGGGGCTGTTGCTCTTTCGTGGTTGAATTTTGTTCGAGATAAAATCGTTTTAGGCGCGGCGAAGAGTATGTAGCCTAGTCATTCTAAGCAAATATTCTTCAACAAAGCACAAAATGATTTTTGCGGGGGCGCCTAGCTCGAACCCTTCGGGCAGCCTTTGTGGTTCATCTCTACTGCGTTATCGGCTTTTTATGTAGGCTAGCTACACGTCAAAGCCTCTGTCTTGTATAAATTTCCCACAAAGAGCTGCAAAAGCCAGCTCGAAAGATTAACAGCCCCTTAATGGCGAAAGAAAAACTGTTTCATTATTCGCCAAATACCACTTGCCAATACAGGGTTCTTTCTATAATATTTGCCGTCCTTAAAACTCGGTCATTTATCTTTAGTTCCTTGCTTCCTCTGGACGACCGAGCCATTCGTGGAAGCTAATAATCCGTAAGGAGCAACCAAATGCGTCATTACGAAATCGTATTCATGGTTCACCCTGATCAAAGCGAGCAAGTTGCTGGCATGATCGAGCGTTACACTGGTTCTATCACTGAAGCTGGCGGTACTATCCACCGTCTAGAAGACTGGGGTCGTCGTCAAATGGCTTACCCAATCAACAAGCTTCACAAAGCTCACTACGTTCTTATGAACGTTGAAGCTGGTCAAGAAGTGATTGACGAGCTAGAAACTGCTTTCCGTTTCAACGATGCAGTTCTACGTAACATGATCATGCGCACTAAAGGCGCTGTGACTGAGCAATCTATTATGCTTAAGCAAAAAGAAGAGCGTGCAGAGCGTGCTCCTCGTCGTGAAGAGCGTACAGAAGCTAAACCAGAAGCAGCTGCTGAGTAATTCTTTTTTGGCTTAATGCCTTAAAAAATTCTCAACTTGTTTTAAGTCTTTCACCACTTTCCGAAGTTTTGAAAGGCTGCATTATTAAATTTAAGATCAGGAGATAGCCCATGGCTCGTTTCTTCCGTCGTCGTAAATTCTGCCGTTTCACTGCAGAAGGCGTACAAGAGATTGACTACAAAGACGTAGCAACTCTTAAAAACTACATCACTGAAGCTGGTAAAATCGTACCTAGCCGTATCACTGGTACAAGCGCTAAGTACCAGCGTCAACTAGCTCGCGCTATCAAGCGTTCTCGTTACCTAGCTCTACTACCGTACACTGACAAGCATCAGTAATCGGTAATAGTTAATAATAGTTTAAGAGGACTAAGATAATGCAAGTTATTCTACTTGATAAGATCGGTAACCTAGGTGGCCTTGGCGACCAAGTAAACGTTAAATCTGGTTACGCTCGTAACTTCCTTATCCCACAGGGTAAAGCAGTTATGGCAACTAAAGACAACGTTGCTATGTTCGAAACTCGTCGTGCTGAACTAGAAGCTAAAGTTGCTGAGCAACTAGCTGCTGCTGAAGCTCGTGCAGAGAAAGTTAACTCTCTAGAAGGCGTTTCTATCGCTTCTAAAGCTGGTGACGAAGGTAAACTATTCGGTTCTATCGGTACTCGTGACATCGCTGACGCTATCACAGCGGCAGGTGTTGCAGTAGCTAAGAGCGAAGTACGCCTACCTGAAGGCGCTCTACGTAACATCGGCGAATTCGAAGTAAGCATCCAACTTCACTCTGAAGTTTTTGCTACTGCGAAAATCGCTATCGTTGCAGCTGAGTAATTTCAGTACCAAGACGAATTCTTTCTTTATGAAAGTTTTAAACACCAGCTTCGGCTGGTGTTTTTTTATATCTGGAATATAGGGAAGAGTAAGGGAGGGTTACAGTAGGCAAAAAGCTTACTATGATCCAAAAGCTCTGATGGCTGAACAAACAGCCATGGAAATTAGAATTGGAACAACAGGTTTATGGAGAGAACCGAGTCTTCTTTATCTAGCCCCTCGGGTACCTTGTCGTGGTACTGGCGAGAGTGTGCAATCTTCAGCGCGATATTGTCAGTAATATCGTTGATCGCTTCTAACTCGGTATCGAACTTCAAGTTACTGTGACCAGAGACAAGCGTCACATCGGCTTTTAGCTGCAAATTCTTCAACACCTGCCAAGAAGTATTCACGTTACCACGGAAAATCGCTTCTTCAACGATCTCTGGGAAGATGATGTCATCATCGTCGATCTCATCGAGGTTTGGTTCTTGGTAACGGAAACCCGGGCCCACTTCGACTTCCAATACAAACTCTTCGGTATTCGAAAACTGGTAACCCAGACCACTCGAAACGGTGTAGTCCTTAAAGTAAGCACTGTAGCGTGAATCGACGCCTTTAAAACTGCCGTAGAGATAGGTTTTAGGACTTAACTTGTAGTCACTCTGAGCTGTGTAAGTCGATTGCCTCTTATCTTCTTCACCATCTTTATAGAGGTTGTAGTATTTCCATTCGCCACTGGTTCTGTGGCGGCCAGCCGTGTACTCACCGTTTAAGCGTGCGTTTAGAGAGCGTGAATCGGAATTACCAGTATGCGACTGATATCCAAATTCGACTTCAGTTTTTAGTGGGCTTGGCAGTTCAGTGTCACTCGTATCACTTGGTGCGATATCCATATCTTTTTCTTCTGGTGCTGGTGCAACGACGATCGGCTCAGCAGTAGGTTCTGGTACTACTATCGAGTCGAGGATTGCATCAACATCGGTTTTAGCATCATCAGCTAAAGCCATCGGAGTGCTCAAGAGACCAGTGCATAGAATACCAGTGCTCAGAGCCAGTAGTTTGGACACGCATACCTCAGTTATACAGTGAACGAATGGCGAGATCGTAATGCTAGCCTTGGTTAATTTCGTCAGCAATAAGTAAATTCTTCCTACATAATAAAACAAACTCATAGGAACGCATTACAAATGAGTGTTCTTGGGTATAATGAACGATCATTATTAGTTATTGAGTGTAGTCATAGTGGATACCAAAAGTCAGAAATCAGCCAAAGATCAGGTGGACGCCATTAAGGTCCCGCCACATTCATTAGAAGCTGAGCAATCTGTTATTGGCGGTTTGTTATTAGATAACGAACGCTGGGATACGGTTGCTGAAAAGGTTGTGGCCAAAGACTTTTATAGCCGTCCTCACCGTCTGATCTTTGAAGCGGTAAAAGATATCCTTGAAGAAAGCTCTCCTCTGGATCTTATTACACTCTCAGAACACTTAGAGCTGCGTGAGCAACTTGAAGAAGTGGGTGGCTTTGCCTACCTTGCTGACCTAGCTAAGAACACGCCAAGTGCGGCTAACATTAACGCTTATGCGGATATCGTAGCTCAGCGTGCATTAGTTCGTAGCCTGATTGGTGTGGCGAATGAGATTGCTGATTCTGGTTACGATCCACAAGGTCGTACATCAGAAGACCTGCTCGACCTTGCTGAAAGTAAAGTATTCGCGATTGCGGAAGGTCGTGCGAGTGAAAACGAAGGCCCGCAAAACGTAGATAGTATTCTTGAGAAGACGCTAGAGCGTATCGAAATCCTATACAAAACTCCGCAAGACGGTGTGACAGGTGTCGATACTGGCTTTAATGACCTCAACAAGAAAACGGCAGGTCTACAAGGTTCTGATTTAATCATTGTGGCGGCACGTCCATCGATGGGTAAAACCACATTTGCGATGAACTTGTGTGAAAACGCGGCGATGAAACAAGACAAGCCAGTGCTTATCTTCTCGCTAGAGATGCCGGGCGAACAGCTGATGATGCGTATGCTTGCATCCTTGTCTCGCGTGGACCAAACCAAAATTCGTACCGGTCAACTTGATGACGAAGACTGGGCTCGTATCTCTTCGACCATGGGTATCCTCATGGATAAGAAGAACATGTACATTGATGACAGCTCTGGCCTAACGCCAACCGAAGTACGTTCTCGTGCGCGTCGTATTGCTCGTGAACATGATGGTCTTTCAATGATCATGATCGATTACCTTCAACTGATGCGTGTCCCTTCACTGTCTGATAACCGTACCCTTGAGATCGCCGAGATTTCACGTTCCCTAAAAGCGCTAGCGAAAGAGTTGAACGTTCCAGTTGTGGCACTTTCTCAGCTTAACCGTTCCCTAGAGCAACGTGCCGATAAACGCCCTGTTAACTCGGACTTGCGTGAATCGGGCTCGATTGAGCAAGATGCCGACTTAATCATGTTCATCTACCGTGACGAAGTGTATAACCCAGACAGCTCGCTGAAGGGCATCGCTGAAATCATTATCGGTAAGCAACGTAACGGCCCGATCGGTTCGGTTCGTCTTACATTCCAAGGGCAACACTCCCGTTTCGATAACTATGCAGGTCCTGCATTTGATGACGAGTAATCGCTAATGACGTATATGAAAGCGGCGACCGCGAGCATTGATTTAAATGCGCTTGAGCACAACCTGAACCAAATTAAGTCGAAAGCCCCGCAGTGTAAAGTGATGTCTGTTGTCAAAGCCAATGGCTATGGTCACGGCTTACTGCACATTGCTAAGCACTCTAAAAGCTCAGATGCGTTTGGTGTAGCCCGTATTGAGGAAGCACTGCAGCTGCGAGCTGGTGGCATTGTTCAGCCTATTCTATTGCTTGAGGGTTTTTATTCTTCCGGCGATTTACCGATACTTGTCACTAATAACATTCAAACGGTGGTGCATTGTGAAGAACAGCTTAGTGCTCTGGAAAATTCAGTTCTAGAATCACCGGTTGTGGTATGGCTAAAAGTCGATAGTGGTATGCACCGTTTGGGTGTTCGTTCTGAGCAATATCACGATTTCGTTGAGCGCCTGCATCAATGCCCAAATGTGGCTAAACCTTTACGCTATATGAGCCATTTTGGCTGTGCTGATGAGTTAGATAAAACAACGACTGAGCAGCAAACAGAATTATTCTTATCTCTAACAGAAGGTTGTGAGGGCGAGCGTTCGCTTGCGAACTCAGCGGGTTTACTTGCTTGGCCTAATAGCCACCTGGATTGGGTACGCCCGGGAATCATCTCTTACGGTGTATCGCCGTTTATTGATAAAACAGCACAAGAGCTTGGTTTTTTACCAGTGATGACCCTCACCTCACACCTGATTGCTGTGCGTGATTTGAAGGCTGGTGAAAGTGTGGGTTATGGCGCGAACTGGACCAGTGAACGTGACACCAAAGTGGGGGTTATCGCGATTGGTTACGGTGACGGCTACCCTCGAACTGCGCCTAACGGCACACCTGTGTTTGTAAATGGCAGAAAAGTGCCTATTGCAGGCCGAGTATCTATGGACATGTTAACGGTCGATCTTGGGCCGGATGCTCAAGATAAAGTCGGTGATGAAGCGATACTTTGGGGCAAAGAGTTACCTTCAGAGGAAGTGGCAGAGCATATCGGTACTATCGCTTACGAGTTGGTTACGAAACTTACCTCGCGTGTAGCGATGGAATACGTGAAGTAACTTGGTTAGTCAGCCCCCCTAACTTATGATGCTTTAGTTTCCTGATAAACCAGCCTTTCTAAGTTAAGGTTTATCTGCTCAATTTTCTATTACTCAAGGGGGACGCATTTCTGTGTCCCCCTTTTTATTTCGCTACTCTAGGCTTAGTTACGATGAGCTATTCTCCTTGGATAGTAGCAATCACAGTGCGGCTACCACCGTAGTCTCGGTGTTCTCCCAAGTAAATGCCCTGCCATGTTCCTAAAGCTAAACGACCATTGGTGATAGGGATTGTCACACTGTTGCCAAGTGTCGATGCTTTAATGTGAGCTGGCATATCATCATCACCTTCATAAGTATGTTTGTAATAGGGGGCTCGTTCGGGCACAAACTTATTGAAGTGTGACTCCATATCACTACGGACGGTCGGATCGGCGTTTTCATTGAGCGTCAAGCTGGCAGAAGTATGCTGAATAAATAGATGTAATAAACCAACAGATAAAGAGTTCACCTCGTGTATCTGTTGTTCAATTTCATCAGTAATGAGATGAAATCCACGCTTTTGTGCATTTAGGTGTATAGTCTTCTGAATCCACATACGCCATCCTTTATAATGTATTTGGAAAAAAAGTGGTTTGAGGCTATCTTTTGAACTTGAATTTATCAGGTCTCGCTCACATTTAATTGTGTTAGAGCCAGAGTCTGTACCGATTCCTGTCTCAGGAAATCTAATCCTGATTTATCTCAAGGTACAGCTCTTCATATACGGCATAATACGTCGTGAAAAAAAATTACAAAGAATCTTTCAGTGGTGACGCGGTTTGGTCATCACAGAAAAATATAAACTTTCGCCTAATCGGGGGTTCTATTCATCACCCAGGTGACGTTTAGAATAAAACCTACAGTAACATCGGGATAGATACCATGTTGAAAAATATCAACCCAACGCAAACACAAGCGTGGAAAGCTCTAACAGCTCATTTTGAGTCTGCTCAAGATATGGATATGAAAGAGCTGTTTGCTCAAGATGCAAAACGTTTCGAGAGCTTTTCTACTCGTTTCGGTTCAGACATCTTAGTCGATTACTCTAAGAACCTAATCGACGCAGAAACGATGCAGCACCTATTTGCTCTTGCAAACGAGACTGAAGTTAAGTCTGCAATTGAAGCGATGTTTAGCGGTGATGCGATCAACAAGACTGAAGGCCGTTCAGTGCTTCACACTGCACTACGTAACCGTAGCGACAAGCCAGTAATGGTTGACGGCAAAGACGTAATGCCAGCAGTTAACGCTGTACTAGCAAAAATGGAACTGTTCACACACCGCATCGTTTCTGGTGAGTGGAAAGGTTACACAGGTAAAGAGATTACTGATGTTGTAAACATTGGTATCGGCGGTTCGGATCTTGGTCCATACATGGTGACTGAAGCACTAACGCCATACAAAACTCGCCTAAACATGCACTTCGTTTCTAATGTAGATGGTACGCACATCGTTGAGACACTTAAGTCTCTGAACCCAGAAACAACGCTATTCCTAGTAGCATCAAAAACATTCACGACTCAAGAAACAATGACGAACGCACACTCTGCACGTGATTGGTTCCTAGCAGAAGCAGGTGATGAAGCGCACGTAGCTAAGCACTTCGCTGCACTATCGACGAACGCAACTGCAGTCGCTGAGTTTGGTATCGATACTGACAACATGTTCGAATTCTGGGACTGGGTTGGTGGTCGTTACTCTCTATGGTCTGCGATTGGTCTTTCTATTTCTCTTTCTGTAGGCTTCGATAATTTCGTTGAGCTACTAGAAGGTGCTCACGAGATGGATAACCACTTTGCTTCAACTGAGTTTGAAAGCAACATCCCAGTAATCCTTGCGCTAATCGGTATTTGGTACAACAACTTCCACGGCGCTGAGTCGGAAGCGATTCTACCTTACGACCAGTACATGCACCGTTTTGCTGCTTACTTCCAGCAAGGCAACATGGAATCAAATGGTAAGTTTGTAGATCGTGAAGGTAACCCAGTAGAGTACCAAACAGGTCCTATCATCTGGGGGGAACCAGGTACAAACGGCCAGCACGCGTTCTACCAACTGATTCACCAAGGCACTAAGCTGATCCCATCAGACTTTATTGCTCCTGCAATCAGCCATAACCCAGCATCTGATCACCACCAGAAGCTAATGTCTAACTTCTTTGCTCAAACTGAAGCACTAGCATTCGGTAAGACAAAAGAAACTGTGGAAGCTGAATTCCTAGCGACTGGTAAAACTGCAGAAGAAGTGGCTGAACTAGTACCTTTCAAAGTGTTTGAAGGTAACCGCCCAACGAACTCTATTCTTGTTAAGCAAATTACGCCTCGCTCTCTGGGTAACCTGATCGCGATGTACGAGCACAAGATCTTTGTTCAAGGTGTTATCTGGAACATCTTCAGCTTCGACCAGTGGGGTGTAGAACTTGGTAAGCAACTAGCGAACCAAATTCTTCCAGAGCTTGCTGATGACGCAGAAGTGACATCTCACGACAGCTCAACGAACGGTCTAATCAACGCATTCAAAGCACTTAAAGCTTAATTGAGTTGATAGCATAAAAGTTAACGCCAACCTTAGGGTTGGCGTTTTTGTATCTGTAGAGTAAGCAATGGTTAAATCGCAGGTAATAAAAAAGGCTAACGTATCGACGCCAGCCTTCTAAATATTTTGCAGTAGTTACTTTTATTCGAAACAGATCTCGATGAAGGCATTACCCCACTGAGATGAGAAAGGCATGATGATGATTGCGCCTTCGCATTTGTGACGAATAGTATGGCCTTTACCAGAAACCACAATCGGCGTTGCCATGTCGAAGTCGAAGCCGCTTTCCGCAAGAATACGTTTTGCACCGCCTGTTACCATGTTGGTGATCTCACCAACCATGTCGGTTACTTCTTCGTTCAAACCGTTTGGTCGCTCACCAAGCATGTTTTCCATGATTTCCAGAGCCAGACCTTCATCAAAGGTAATCGACATTGAGCCACGTGATTGTGGACCAACCATACCGATTAAACCAGAGACATCACCACGAGCGATTTCATCTTTCTTAACTCTTGGTTTTTGTGGCTTCAATTCTAGAGAAGCCATCGTTTTTAGAACGTTCATCAAAGAAGCTAAAAACGGGTTTACAAATTCAGCGCGCATAATGTTCTTCTATAATCTTATTCTTTCATATCGGAGGAGCAAGACTGGCAAATGCCATGCGATTCAATGACGTGGTTGGTCAATTGAAAGCCATGCTTCTCAGCGTTACTCGCGAGCAGAGTCACAAGGGAATCGTCTTGTAGTTCTATCACTGTGCCACATTTATCGCAGATCAGTAGTTGGGAGAAATGTTTATTGGCATTACAAGAACAGCAGCATATAAAGCTGTTGGTTGACTCAACTCTGTGAATGAAACCTTGCTCCAACAAGAAATCCAAAGCGCGATACACTGTAGGTGGCTTTGCTTGCGGCTCACTGACTTTCAATTGCTCTAATAATTCATAAGCACTAGAGGCTTTCTTATTAGAGAAGATGAGCTCAAACACTCGCTTTCTTTGAGGCGTTAATCTAACACCACGCGATGCGCATATCCCTTCAACTTGCTCTATTAATGTGTGGTCCAAATTCTTCACCATTCAATCGGACATCCTTAAACAAACCCTATTTTCAGGTTATTTCGGCTAAGGAGCCATTGATTTCTATTAAAGTCAGGTACAGAGCGTATTGTGACCCACGACTTTTAATAAGACAAGGTAACTCAAAATGACATTGTGACTCAAGGCATAACTGATTAGTGACGCTGAATTAGAGATCTGGTGAATGGTTTATAAATAATGTTTGCATATTGGGAGTGCTCAAATAGCTCGAGACACCATGTTTTGGTGGGCTTTTTATTTGAATACGCATTGATAGGTCATATAAGACTATTTTATATGAACGCATTCAACGTAGCTTACAACTAAGCAAATTTAAATCTCAAGTTATTGAGAGAAATATTTTGCAACATCATAGTTGCTAAGTTGTATATTGATATTGTTGACTATGAGGCGTCAGATACCTACTATGCGCCCATATTTTTACAGGAGAAATATTATGGAAAACGACAGTCGAAGGTGGATTACTAGCTCAAGAGCGAGGATCCTATTGGAGTAATATGGACTAAACACTGTTTCCCCCTTCAATTCTTCTCTCCCTCTTATTAATGACGTTGGTTTCTTTCTTTGAAACTCAAACGTTATCTTGTTAGTAACCACCTGAAAATGAGGTTTTTTTCTATTGCTCGAATAGGGCAAGGGATCGTCATATCTAATAAAAAGGTGCGTTATTATGACCGTTATTAACACAGTAAACGAATACAACCATCATCAAACCGTTAGCTTCGAGTCTGGTGCGACTCAGGTAGATTTCACTCTTTTTAATCATTGGATTGAAATACGTGAGATACAAAAGCTTAACCAACATTTTAACGCTGAATACATTCAGCAAGCGCTTTGTTTTACTCCTCAGTTATCGGCAGAGTCGCTTCAACGTCTTTGTTCACTTGAGGGGTTCGACTATCAGCAAGATGTAGAGCTGTTTCTTCAAGCAAGGCATCCAGTTATCCATGCTGTTAATTCCGCAGCAATGACAGTGCTCTATCATGATATGTCCGTAGAGCAGGCGAAAAAAGCATTGAACAGTCTGTATGTTGAGTTTGCCTGTCTTACTATCGTCGATGATATGGGACGGTTTGTTGGCCTAATCAAACTGGATATGTTGTTTAAGTCTCAACCTGATTTAAAACTGTCTGAGATTGTACATCATGCCATCAGCTGTCATTTTAGCGCATCACAAGAACATGCGGTGGCGCTACTCAAACAAAGTCGTTTTGACGTTGTTCCAATCTTAAATAGTCAGGGACTTCCTGTCGGTTTGCTATCGGCTAAATCGGCGATAGATATCGTTACCGAAGAGCAAACTGAAGACATGGAACGATTGATGGGCATTCAGCAAGATGGTCATGTCGGCGACTATATGAACTTGTCTGTTATGGATCATGTGAGTAAGCGTATTGTCTGGGTAATAGGCCTAGCCATATTGGGTTTGCTATCCGGTATGGTGATCCATAGTTATGAAGATGCAATTGAAGCGTTTACGGTTTTGGCCTTGTACATGCCAATGATAGCGGACTCTGGCGGTAATGCTGGTACGCAGTCTGCGACTGTGATGGTGCGCTCTCTGGCGTTAGGAAGCATCAAGCTGCGTGACTGGCTGTCCGTGTTGTGGAAGGAAACACGCATTGCCATTGTTATTGGTGGTGCACTGGCTTTTATTACCTTAGGTAAAGTGAGCTTACTGTCTTATGGCGTTGAGTTGCCGGCGAATCTGACATTAACCATGTTGGGCTGTGCAATTGGCCTAGCACTCTTCTTCCAAATAGTCTCTTCTACCGTTATTGGCGCTATGCTACCTATGATGACTAAACGACTCAACCTAGACCCTGCCGTTGTCGCTAGTCCAGCGATAACCACCATCGTTGATATTGGTGGGCTGCTAATCTATTTCTTCTGTACTACTCGATTACTCGGTTTGTCTTAACCTCAGAGTAGGAGTTGTCATCATGAATATAGAATGGAGAGCTAGCAACGCTATAATGGTGTCCCAGATGCTACGAGGTGGTGAGGTTGGAACCATAGATATCAAGATCTATATGGATAGCCAACGTTATTCAGTTGCAGATTTCAGTGAGGAGGCAACTGATGATCTGTACCGTTCAATATTCCTCTATCACAACACTGATAGTCTATTAACTGAAGAAGCTCGACTGGAGCTCATCTCTCTGGAAATGGGTCACTGGTGTCCTACAACTGAAAGTAGACTAGTGGAATGGTTAACGTCGTTCCATACTGCGATACGTGCACGTTGTCTTTCGGTTTGTTGTGAGTCTGGATACCCTGGCGTGCCATCTTTGTGTTGGCAGGTGGAGAGGGTAAATTATAAGTTTGCTCTTTTGTTTGAGCGTTGCCCATCGGCGCGCTCATTACATCAACGCTTATTGGTCATCGCATGCCAAGAGCTGTTAAAACTCTATGAAAGGTTGAGAGACAATCATGCAGAGTCGTCATCGCAATCTGTGTTGAGCTGTTTGTCTCGGCTTTTGTTTGAACGCAACCATATTGCAGGCTGGCGTCCATACGAACAGAGAAAGAAAGCATATAGTGGAACGGGGTATCGTGATGAAATCGAGGAGTTTGCCTCTAGTTGGCCGGCTTATCGGCATGAACACTTATGTGCTCAGCGCCGTGCATCCGTAAACCACCTGATAACCATTGCTTTAAGCAGCATGCTCGCTATGTCAGTCGTGTTAATGTTCAATATTCATTTGATGAAACAGGATGGACATTTGACTTTGAGTCTACTTATATTGATCTGCTTACTTTATGGTGGGCGTGATGTAGTCAAAGAAGTTCTCAAATTAAAGATCACTAAGCAGCTTAACAAATTTAATTTCTACCGAAGATATAAATTGATTCGACCTGGAAGTTTTCGAAGTATTGGTAAACGAAAAACTCGGATGCAGTCTCAATTTAGTCCGCAAAAAGCATCATCTAAGATGTGTTTGCAAAAAGCGGAGAGTATCTCTGTTGCCAAAAGACTTAGTAAACATGCAGTATCAGTGTACTGCGAGACTCAAATATCACTAAACAGCTTAGACAAATATCGTAAGACGCAGCATTTTAGAGTGCTGAATCAGCATGGAGAAAGTGAACGTACACCAATACGAGATAATCGTGATTTGCATATTTGCATCCAAATTACCCAATCAAATAGAAACACCATAACAAAATCATTTCGTTGTAATAATGAGGACAATAGTCGTTGGTTTGAAATAAAACCGGTAAGCTAGATTGAGGTGGCTGGTGGCCTTTGAATTGCAATTGTTGGTCCAGATACGAGCTGGTAACCGCGTTGGTTCGATTATTAGCCACTTCGCTTTCTTTTTGAAACTCTTCCGCTCCCTGTGTATTATTAGCTGTTTTTTTGATCACGATAACCGCTTTATTACTGAGTGTGTGAAACTCCACAATATTCAAAGCGGATTTGATGGGTAAAATTATTAGGTAAAACAATGACCAAGCCAGGTAACATGAGTAAATTCCAATCAAACCGCTTATCCGTTGCACCCATGCTCGATTGGATTGATTAAGCAGCCTTAGCAAGGGCTGAGCTAGTTTGAGGGGTACTATAGGAGTACCGCACTCAATAGATACTTCTACGCGTTACATTCTTTGGCCTGACCAAACCACCTCACCGATGATCTCGAAGTCGTTACCTTTAATCTCTTCTTTTCCAAGTTCCCATGCTTCATAAGCACTATTGTCACTGACTACCTTGATTCCGTTTGGTAGAAATTGAAGTCTCTTCACCATCAATCGATTGTCATATCTGAATACGTAAATCCCATCAGTAGAAAAACCATCAACACGGTTCACCATTACAACGCTTTGATTCTTAAGAGTTGGGATCATGCTGTCACCGCGAACGGGCATCAGGAAGATATTGTTTGGGTTAAAGCCAAGCTCTTGCCTAATAAATTTCTCACTGAAAACCATTGCGCTAGATTCTTCTTCTTTTTCAACAAGCGTGCCTTGTCCAGCACTCACCTCAATATCGAAAAACTTAAGCTCAAGATAACCAGTAGGCAAACTGACGGCCTTTTGTGATAGCTGTCTAGCTTTGAGGAATATTTTTTCAGGGATGTTTTGACGCTCTCTCCACGTATAAATCGTCTTTGGAGATATCTCTAAAACCTTTGCTAGCTCTGCATTCGTAGAGGTATTCGTAACCTCCTTTAACTTCCTCAAACTTAACTCAAACTCGCTCATTATCGCCTCAATTCTTCAAAAATGTGTTGAAATCAAAAAGTAATGCCTCATAATTAACTCAAATCGACTTTGAGGAACTCTGAGGAATTGTGAATTGGTTACAGTTACCTCAAGTGTACTACATGGAGGAATTATGAACACAAGATTTGCTTTACTTGCGCGATTTGAAAACCCGACTGTTGAACTTAAACAGATCAGCCAAGAATTTTTTGGCATCACTCCAAAGACGGCAGAACAAAAAGCCAAAGGCTGTGACTTCCCCGTTCCTACTTTTAAGTTACGTGATTCAGAACGTAGCCCTTCGCTAGTCAAGATTGAAGACTTGGCAGCATACATTGATAAGCGTCATGCAGAAGCCAAGCAAGATTGGCTATCGGTAAACGGATAGAGGATTGAGCATGAATAATGTAACGACTCCGAATCACAGCGTTAGCGTAGACCTCTCTCATTCGAGTGAAGCCAAAGAGCTTTTCATGATTATTAAAGGTCGCTTGTCTTGTTTAAGCGAGTCTTCACCTGAGTTTGAATTCTTATACCCAATTTATAACCAGTTCCTAGAAGCCACCATGTTATTGGAAAGTTTGGAGGAATAGACATGCAGGTATCTGACCCTATCCACCTACCTTGTCCCGATATGCTTGGCATGGTTGACCCAAAACCGGAGCTACGCGAACGCTCTATCTACTTGTTAGATAAATTGCGCGAGAAACACGGCTTATCGAAGCGTTCAAAGAGTAAAGCTAGACCGATGAATTACGTTTGCACAAATCATTCGTGTACGGGGCTGTAATGAACGAACAAGCGATGATAGCCGCACTTGCTAACATGGAAGCGAAAAGTGACGCAGGGGAACTCACTCGTTACTCTGCGTTCACTAAACGCTTCTTTCCTCGCTTGCCTAAAATCGTGCGTAACGATGTGAAGCGTAAAATAGCCAAACGTAAACAACGCCAAAACCCTACCAAAGAAAATCTGATACTAGCGGCAGAAGATGCCGTTAAGTTTGGGCTGAAAAGAGCGCACTTCATTGAAGACAAATTCCCGTTTGTTGATAGTCGCGCCAAGACTCGAACTCAACCGTTAAGCCACGATATTTTGATGCGTGATGATGCCGTTAGTGAACTAGCAAAAACGTTCGCTGATAAGTGTGCGTTACTGCTTACCGAAGAAAGCCAACCCGAAGTATTCAAAAGCTTTTTAGATGCGATAGAGCATGTTTACCAATTACAGGAAGCTGAACTAAAAACGATTCATGTTAATGCTCCACAAGTGAACCTTAAAAAACGCGACAAGAAACCGGAAGAGTTAGAACAAGACCTACAGGTAGCCGTACTCAAGATGCAATCTGAATCTTGGATAGAGGGACGCTTGTTACACCTCCGAGCGCAATACATTGAGTATTCACAAATCACGCTTGAGCGAGTTGGAGAGGGAAAACATCAGTCACCGGTGATCAGTGCGTTGTCATTTGCCAACTGGAAACAGAAACAGCGAGACGCTAAAGCGTTCCTTGAAACTATGGCAGTGATGAATAACGAGACGGGCGATTCTTTCAATCTTGAGGATGTGGTCAAGCGAACGACCGCGAATCCAGAAAATCGTCGTATTGAAATGATGGTGCGATCTCGTGGCTTTGAAGAGTTGGCTCAAGACTTAGGTTATACCGCGCTCTTTATTACTTGGACGTTGCCGAGTAAATACCACCGAGTCTCTAAAAAGTGGAATGGTGCGAGTATCAAAGACGGTCACCAAGTTCTCATGCAGCAATGGGCGTTAGGCCGAGCAATGCTAGCCAAAGAAGATATTCATTATTTTGGGTTTCGAGTAGCTGAGCCACATAAGGACGCGACCAGTCATGCTCACTACTTTCTATTTTGCTCACCTGACGACAAAGACTTGATTATCGAAACCTTAAAGTCGTGCGCGATCTCTGAGGACAGGTTCGAGCTTGGCTCTGATATTTCACCTCGCTTTGATGTGAAAGAGGCAGACCCGAAAAAGGGCGGGGCGACTGCCTACATTGCTAAATACGTCTCTAAGAATATCAACGGTAAGCACATGCCAGAAAGCGAGGGTGAAGAATCTGCCTATCGTGCTCGTGCTTGGGCTTCCACTCACCGCATCCGTCAATTTCAGCAATTTGGTGGCAAACCTGTGTCCCTTTGGCGAAATCTACGCAGGGCAAAACCGGAACAGACCATGATAGACCCAAAGCTCGAAGAGCTGCGTCAAGCGGCAGATTCTTCGAAGTGGTCGCTGTTCTGCCAATTGGCTGATAGTGCAAAAGTTGCCTACCAATCGAAACAAAACCAATACGGTGAAATAACCAAAAAGGTGATCGGCTTTTCTTGGCTCGGTCGTCTTATCGAAACATCTAGCGAGTGCTATTCGCTCGTTAAGAAAAAAGACGTGAAGCGTCTTCAAGAGGCGCGGAGCGTCTCACCTTGGAGCACTGAAAATAACTGTAACTCTCCCTTAGTTGAACATCTTCAACGCGCGACCGGATGGAGCGTGGAGGGAGTCCAATGCTTGATATCACCGCTGATGCGGGGAGCCAAAGTTCAAATTGATAAATACACGAGTATCAGCTTTAGAAACAACCGTCTGATTGTGTATTAAACCATTGCCAACGATGTGAATCAGGGGCTAAACACTAAACAACGTCGTGAGACAGAGGATTAAAATGAAAATACTATCGCTTGAAGAGTGCCAAAGAGACTTAGCCGCTTTGGATGCGGCTGAAAAGCTAACGAATAACATGAAAGTGGAAATCGACCGCTTCAAAGAAATGGATACCAGCAAGCTCATGAAAAAAGCCATGGGAATGCTGATGGGTGGCAACCTATCATTGGAGGCATTAGGGCTTCCCGTCAATTTATTTGAGCAATTAGAGCAGCTCGAAAAACTCAACGGGGTGGCACGTAGTAAATACCGAGCTGTCGTTGTGGCTAACCAAGAAAAGCTTAGTGAAGTAGAGAGCGTTGAGGTGAAACATGGCTAAATATGAAAACCCTGTTCGCGGGTATATTTCTTGTCCTGTTTGCCAGTCAGCAGCCACTACTCACCAAGTGGGTGAGGGGCAATTGATCGCGTCTGGTGAGCCACCCAAAAACAGTCGTAACATTGGGCTCATGTATTACCGTTGCCCTGAGTGCGGCAATAGTTCGAATAGTAAAAAGGTTACGGAGTTCATCAAAGCAAATTCTGTCGCAGAGTTAAGCGAACTTAAACCGAACCCAACCGAAAAAGGTTCGGTTATTGAGTCTGATTTGATTACTGAGCCTAGCCCTGCCGATGCAATTGAGTTAACCGAATCGGTGCAAGTGGATGAAGTCAGTAAAGACGAGGTTTCTAACCGAGAGGTAACCGAAACGGTCGTAACTGAAAAAACAGAAAGTCCACTAAGTAAATTCCCCTTTAAACGAGTGTTCGCGGGGTTAGCGTCGGTTATCTTCATCATTTGGGCGGTGTCTCAATTGCTACCGAAAGCCCCAACCGAACAACCGCAAGGGGGTGAGCATGGAGCAAGCTAACGAAACTTTGCCAGGTGAGCAAATTGAACTGGATGATTGGGGGGACTTTGGCTCCGTTATTAATCAGCTTGAAGAACAAGAGAAAACCGATAGCGATTTGATTGGTCTAACCGAGTCAGCTGAGGCGCAAACCGAAGATAAAACTCAAGCTATGGCGGGCTTACTGAATATTTTGTTTGCCTTAACTGAGCAAGCGACCTCCATCATTTCAGGGGTTGAATTTGAGTTTGACGGTAAAGGTAAGCAAGCGGTGATGGATGCTGCAGAGCCTGTCTTTGCAAAACACGGTAATGCGCTTATGGGCGTGTTTGGGGATTACATCGAAGAGGCAACTTTATTGCTTGCGGTTCTTGGTTTGATTTATGCGTCTAAAAAGCAATTGGTAATGCTGCAACAATCAAAGGAGGTGGACGGTGAAAAAGTTGAAGCCCCTAGCTCTACCGAACCCCGTTAACTCGAACCCGTCGCATGATGCCGAACATACGATCTATGTGGCGGGAACAGGTGGAGGTAAAACCTCAGCAGTTAAGCATTTGGGACTCGTTCCCAAAGCGGCTCAAGTGGTCTTCTTTGACCCCTACACCAACTACGCAGGAAGCAAGTTCCAAGGCCAAATGTGTCACGGCACTTCATCACGTTTAACCTTTGTCAAAACACTCATTATGGCGCGTCGTCGTGGTGGGTCGTTTAAGCTGGCTTATATCCCCAAGAACGGAGCAACTGGCGATGAATTAGAGTTCTTTGCATCGGTGGTTTGGTCGGTGGGTAATGGTCGAGCTAATAAACTCTATACCGTTATCGAGGAATTAGCCTCATGTGTTGAAACCGCAGGCAAGCTTCGGGGGCGTGCGGGTGAGCTTTTACGAGGTGGTCGTCAGTATGGTCTCGTTGTTCATACGGTGTTTCAACGTGGTCAAGAGGTACCTAAAACAGTGACTGAACAATCAAGTGTTTGGTGGGTGGGGGCAGTCAATTCAATGAGTGATGCACACTGGATTGCTGATAAGCGTGGGTTAGATGTCAACACCGTTGCAGGGCTAAAGTCTGCCAAGGTCAATAAAGAGCGCATTGGCAAACCGATAGCCGAATATTTATTGATTGGTGATGGTATCGGCAATATCGAGCACAAAGCGTTTAACTGTCAGTCTGGCTCTAAACTCAATTTAAACTACCGTTAATCGATCTTTTTAACCTATAGGTTACCCGTTCAACCTATAGGTTACGTTTCCTTCCTTTTTTCACCTCACTCCTATTTGATAAACGCTCAATTTGATTATTCACAATCCAACGTCGAGAGACAGGGGAGCTTATGAAAGCACAACATAAAAACATGTTGATTGCTGTAGCACTGACCTTACTGGTGATTGCCATCATCAATAACGTATCAACGCTAGAAGCAGTCAAAGAACTCATTAACGGCAAGCGTGGCTGGTTTTAAGGAGATATAAACATGTCAGTAAAACCAATCAAACTTAACTCAATGGTCGGTGCTGCTTGGGGACAAAAAGGTACTCTACCTATCCCTGTCGGACCTACTTATCAAGAGTTGGTATTAGAAACCAATGCAGAAGCTGCCGATATTGAGCGTTTGTCTATCACGCTTAATGCAGAAGAAATCTATGTCTTAACGGGTAGTGAGATTTTGATGCTTGAGCGCTACAAACAACGTGCTCATACAACGGGTCATTATGTGATCCCATTCAGTGATATCACTGCTCGCACCAAAAATGGTGTTCGCTACACCGGACTGGTAACGGAAGCGGGTGACAATATTCACTTGGATATTCAGTTTAAAGCGAAAGCCAGTGGTGACCCGCTATCAATTCAAGTTCATGCGTGGGTAACGAATGCGCAGCCTGCACGAATTATTGTGCCAATGGTCAAGCGTGAAACCATGCCTGCGAATGCGGCAGGGGTAAACGAATTTACAAGCCTAGTATCAAGCCCGTTGATTAGTCTTCGTCGTGCTCACTTTATGCATACGGGTATAACTAAACTCGAAGTTGAGCGCGACTTTGTTAAAGAGTACGAAGCCAACAAGTTTATCAATGAAGCGAACGCTAAGCGTAATGAGCGTACACCTCAAGCGGGTTACTTTCATTTCGACCCAATCGTGCGTGGTTTCTCTATTGATGAGCTATTTCCAACGCAGCACAGCTCTAACTTGAAGTTCTCTGTAACAACAAGTGACGTAGCTGGCTCAATTCCTATCTTGGTTGAATCAGTGAAAGTGGTTCGCCCAGAAATGCTCGCGGGTCGCAGCTAAGGAGCCGATATGAGCTTTTTTGATGACCTCTTGGAATTTGGGGGCGGTGCGCTCGATAGCGTAGGTGAAAATGCCGATTGGCTGTTTGGTGATGATGATAATTCATCTAACCCGAGCACTACTCAACAGCCAAATGCACCCGTTGTTGATAACAACGGCAATGCAGTTACAACCCCTCAAGGCTCACTTGTAGCGAAAGATAACACCCTACTTTATATCGGTGGCGGTATTGCTGCGCTGTTAGTGCTGGTTCTACTTGTCACCATGCTGAAAGGTAAATAGTTATGCCATTAATTTTCATGGGGTTAGGTGGTCTTGGGCTTGGGTCTGCGCTTGGGTTTGGGGTTAGTCAGGGTATCAATAAAGCTCTGACTGCCACCGCAGTGGTTGCCCTTTTATACCTTGCCTACAAATCGGGAGTATTTCGCTAATGCTAGGTTCTTTGACGTCTTTAACGGGTGGTGGTGGTCTGACAGGCGGGTCTTCGGGTCCTGCAAAGTCAGGTAACACGTCTAACACTACGAATAACAGTGGCTTTACTGTTGGCGGAATGAATTTTGGCAGTAACAACGGCATACCGTGGTGGGGAATTGCGCTTGTTGCTCTGATTGCGCTGTATGTTCTCACTCGAAAGTAACTTAATTCCTGAGACTTGGAGTAATGCCAAGCCGAGGCTATGTAAAGCCCTTGGTGATTACCTCAAGCAAGCAGAAATTGAAGTTAAGGAGGGGCGAGAGTCCCTTTATCGAGTGGAAGATACCTACATGTTACTGCGTGGTGAGCAGTCACAATCAGGCTCAAAAGAGTTGGTTGTGGTGGCTTTAGCGGGGGATATGGCAGCAGGGACGCTCAGTGCAATTAATCACGGCAAAGCGAATGGGTTTGACTCCATTCGCGCTCACTTTAGTAAACGCGGAGCCTATCGCTATATTCAGCGTAAATTACGATTGCCCGTTCGAGAGATTGAAACTCACAAGAATGAGCATGTATTACAGATAAGGTTTGATGATATGGGCGGAAGAAGCAGCTCAAGAAGTGACGCTAAAACCGTCACCACAACCACAAACAAAAGTAATAGCCAAGGTATCGGTGGTGATAACAATGGCTTTGCTCTGTCAGGGATAGAAAACTCTGACATTAATTTAAGCATGACTGACCATGGTGCAATGGCAGTTGCAGGTCGAACGGCAGAAGAGGCGTTTAAATTCGGAACTGACACATTAGATTTTTCAGCAGATACCGTTGATGCGTCTTTGGAGTTTGGTG
Source organism: Vibrio sp. IB15 (assembly GCF_016406055.1). Classification (NCBI taxonomy): domain Bacteria; kingdom Pseudomonadati; phylum Pseudomonadota; class Gammaproteobacteria; order Vibrionales; family Vibrionaceae; genus Vibrio; species Vibrio sp. IB15. The sequence continues at coordinate 12,875 of NZ_JAEFCE010000047.1, read as the reverse complement.
AGAAAGCTTTAGATGGAGCATTCAGTTTTGGTGAGAGTGCATTAGATGCAAATGCAAACCTTAGTGAGCACGCGATAGATTCCATTAAGTCTATGGCAGGCCAACAAACGGAAACGACCAAAGCGGCACTTGCTATAGCAGGGGCGGCAAAAGCACGAGAGCAAACGGGTGAGAACGAAAGCAATAACGAGTTACTGAAAAATGTGTCTCTTATCGTGGGGATCCTCGTTTCAGTGTTAACTATGGCTTATATGTTCGCGGGGCGTAAGCAATGAAGCAACTGCATACCTTAAAGATGGGTGAAACCATTAAATTTAATGCTGGTCAGTCGGGTAAGTACCTCATCATGCGGGAGGCTAGCAATACCGTTATGTTGCGCGGTGATGCTCTGCGACCTGTAGAGATTGAGCGCGGTGACACGGTTGATATTACTCGTTTTGATGAGCTTGAACTGTTTAATCACAAAGCGGATGCCGTGACGATTGAGTATCAAATTGCAGATATTCCAATCATTACCAAAGCACAAAAAATTGATATCAGTAATTCGGTAGCGATCAGCGAGATTTTAACGCCAATTACGGTTGATAAAGTTCTATCCCCTATCAAGGTGGGCGAAGTTCAAGCCGAGGTAAAAACACGCATTCAAAATGATGTCCTCAAGGTGGAAAAGCTTGCTGACTTGTACACCTTGCAAAAGGTCGGCAGTGGATTACTGGATTTAACAAGCGATGAGCAAGTTATTGATGGGAAAGCAGGGCGTAAAGGGCTCTTTATTCAGGCTTCCACGAGAAATGCTAGTCCCGTCTTGGTGCAAGGCTTTATTGACCTTGCGGCTGGCGGTCACGCGTTAATTCAAACAGATGCCATTGTGACGCTGAAAGGTGCGTTGGGTGACAGCGTAAAAGTAGGGGAGTTTATTTAATGTTTCAACTTTCAAACCCGCCCCAAGGTTCTTCGAATTCGGGCTCCGTTGGGGAAGTCGGGGCTAATGTTTTGTCCTGTGTTCCTCTAGATGCTCAATATGGTGGGAGTGCATCTGGTTTCGTGACCATCTTAAACAACACTCATGATGACTCTGAGCGCGGTCATAATGCCGCTCTGTATCATCGAGATGAGAGCATTAATGGTGAATACGGTCGAAGGTTGGAATTGAAATCGGCTGTCGACTTGCTAACGAAAGCAGAACCTTATGATTCTGTCTCCTTTCTGCTTGGGGTTACGCTCAAAGGAAAAGTAAACCTCGATGCGTCAACGGCTGCGAAAGTAAGTGCTATGAGTGCGCCTATTTCTTGCGTAATCGGAATTAAGACTCAAGCAGCCCCATCATATAGAGGTACGTATTGCAGTGTGACAGCAGCGTACTCTTCGAGCGATTCGTCATTGGTATTTGGTGGTTCGTCTGATGTCGTTCTCAATGTTCAAGCAGGCGATGTAGCCAGTATTGCAGAGTCAGAGCTTCAAATGTCTTTCGATGTGGAAGATATAACTAATGATGTGATGGTTTACTTGGAAGAGGCTCCTGCAACGTTAGAAAGCTTGTTTGGGTTTATTCATGTCAAAAAGGCGTGGATTGCTGAGCAAGTCTCTCCCCCAATACCGGATTAACAAGGCGTTGACGGTAATGAATATTAAGTATTTTTTAGGGCTGCTTTTTCTAATCCTGCTAGGGGGGTATCTAATGAAAAAAGACAAGATAATCAAAATAGTGGGCGGGTTTGCTTTATCAGCTAGAAGTGAGATGCGCATGGTGGGCGTACACGGTGATCTAAAACGTGTCGTTCGCCGGGCTATTGAGCTAACCCCTTTTGATTTTGGTATCACATCAGGTAAGCGCACCGCAGAAGAGCAAAACGCTCTATTCAAACAAGGCGCAAGCCAGTTAGACGGGTACAGCAAAAAAAGCCGTCACCAATCAGGCTGCGCGGTTGATTTTGTGGTGTACGACGAAAACGGCAAAGTGACGTGGGGCTTTAGTTATTACGAACAAGTGAGTTGGGCATTCAAACAGGCTGCGGACGAGTTAGGTATTCCGATTGTATGGGGCGGTGATTGGGTCAGCTTTAAAGATGGTCCTCATATTGAACTTGATAGAGCCCATTACTCATAGTTACACCATCAAGTATTTAAGGAAGAGTAAATTACTATGAAAAGCTTATTAGAAAAAATCGGAATCTACCTTGACCAACCATCCACTAAAAAGGGTTTAGCGTTACTTGGCGCGGGAGCTGCTTTGGTAGCTGGTCACCCTGAACTTATCACCGCGAGCGTATCAGCTGATGGTGTTCAATTCGGTGGCATTATTGGCGCAAGTGCTCCAATAGTATTTGGCCTATGGGAAACCCTACGCAATGAGTTCAAGTAATGGCAGAGTATCAAACATTAATAATCGCCGTTGTTAGTGCCTTGTCTAGCGGTGTCGGTGTGGGTATCACACTCAAAACCGATGTTAAGTGGCTGCGCTTGATGATGGAAAAGATGGATGAGCGTTTGACACGACTTGAAAGTAAAAGCCCAAACTCGTAGGGTGCTTTAGATTCTCGTGAATAAGTACGAGTTCACGAGAATCGAATTTTGCCCTGTGAATCGCTCTGAAAGCGTTACAAACTTTCACGGTAGCATGGGGTTTTTCAAGTGTCTAAAATCTTCACTAAGAGTGTTTGAGGTGTATTAAGATCTGTTTTTGATAGCTAACTCACACGTTGAACATCCCCAAAAAAAACGTTTATGTCGGATCTAGCCTTGTGGCATGAAGCCAATATATTATTGGCTTGCAGTTTGTTGCTTATCCAAGGTATCGACCTATATGAAAAAAATTCTTTATCCCATTTTAATGCTCTTGCTATTTGGTTGTTCTACTCCAAATCGTGATGCTGTATTTGCGAAGTATCCAGATTGCAAAAATACTAATCCGTCTCTTAGGTCACTAGATGTATACGCGGAAGATAAACTCGATTGGATTGAGGACTCTTGTGTTCGACGGGAAGAAGAAAAAATCAAGCAGGAAATCAAAGAAGAAAATGAAGCAAAAAAAAGGGTTTTAGAAAAACAGGCTTATGATAAAGAGCAAGAGCGAATTCGTAATTACTGGGCTTCCGAGGCTGGGAAAAAACGGAAAAAACAGCAAAACTCCATTTGTAGAAATGAGTCTCTAAAGTTGGTCAATAGGCTCAATAATGCTAAATATTTAGGCTTGATCGAAGTGAGCAATGATGGCGGCTATTTTAATTGTGAATCAAGGATAGAGTTTTCGGGTATGCCTCACGCAGTAATAATTTTGCATGATTCAATAACTGGAACGTCTAGGGCATACGGACCTTTCAATAGTGGGAGGGCTTTTTATTTTTGAACTGAATTTTTCAAAGGGGTTGTTGGATTTGTTTGATGTACTCTCTAGCCTTGCAACTTTAGGCGCTGTAGTGGTTTCCTTTTTGAGCCTACGGCACCTAAAGAATGAATCTCGCACTCAATTAAAGTATGCAGTTAATAAAGAATCTCTGAGGTTACTTCAGTCTATAATCCATTGTTTTGGTCAAATTCAGGTTCTGGCTAAATCGGATACTGATGAAAAATCTAAGATTAAAGGTTTTGAAGACCAATTTAGACACGATTTTGAGCTTCTAAAGGTTACCTGCACGGATGATAACAGCGCGCTTTCTCTGCAAAATCTCGATGGTTGGCTTAATGAAAAAGTAAATGACGATTCGATAGAATACTTTCTTATGTGTACTAGGGAGCTCTATAAAGTTCAGGGATTTGATGACCTTTTAAATGAAAAGAATCGGAAGTTGAAAGGGTTCCATAGTGCTCTGTTGAAATCTTTTTAGTTGATAATGCGCCTCTATTGGCACATCGATTTAACGTAACTGCACTTAGTGCATACCTAAATCAATCTTTTTGCTAGTGCGATTTTACTTATCGCACTAGCTCTTCACTGAGCCTTTTTATGCAACTTATGCGGAAATAACTGGGTGTAAACTTGCCACAAAATATTTAAGTTTCGATGCCCAGTGACCTGAGCTACTTCTTCAATCGAGTAGCCTTTCTCAAACAACCGACTTGCTCCCTCTCTTCGTAGGTCGTGATACCTCAAATCTTCAATCCCTAAATCATTTCTTACTCGTTGAAAGCCTGCACTAACACTTCGTGAGTTGTACGGGAAAATAAGCTCACTTTTGATTGGTTGTTTTAGTGCGATCTCAAATGACTCACCAAGCAGTGGCACAATCATGTGATTACCCTCTTTCTTTCTTGGGTCCTTCCTATCTCGAACAAGTATTGTTTTATGTTCTTGGTTGAGGTCTTCCCAACGCAGCTTGCAGACTTCACCGATTCTCATACAAGTAAGAATGCTGAATTCAAGAATGTCGGTGAAGGGGATTCGAGTTGTGCCGTTTGGCCTAAAAGACTCGCGTTGCTCTAAACCAAGCTTTAAGAGTTTTAGTTCTTCAGAAGTAGGGCGGCGTGTTCGTTTCTGGCTTTTACCAACTAACCCCATATCAATGAGAACAGGCACCGCTTCATCAAATATCTGGTGATTGGTGTCGACGTTGAATACAGGCTTAGACTTTTTCATTACAGAACGTAGGTAAGCAATGTCATGATAAATCGTTGCGGGTTTGGCTCCCGCACCTCTTCTGTTTTTACAGTGCTCAATTAAGTCGCTAGTCCGTAGCTGATTACTATCAACTTTGGCGATATCACAATCCCTAAGCATCTTAATCACATAACGTTTGGTGCGCCCTGTATTATCCCAAAGGTCACGTTCTGCCATGAAGAAATCGAGGAGTACCGAAAGGGGGACTGTTTTTGGCTGATTTAGTACCCCTTGAGTTTCTAGTTCAGCTACCCTTTTTTTACCGAAAGCTTTAGCGAGTGCTTTCTTTTTTAGAGTTTTGCTTTCCCTGTGTATAATGCGCGAATTCTTTTTAACGATGATTGTTACCTTGAACCTTTGTTCACCGCTTTTTAGCTTTCTGGTCTCGATGGTATAACTTGCCATTGTCCAACTCCTAAAGGGGTACTTGAGGGGTACTACAGGAAGTAATTCCGATTAATTCTAGGTAATTAACTGTATGTTTGTACAGTATTAATTGAGACTGAATCATGACAAACACTAATAAAACCAGTAAATACGCTAGTAACCGACTTTCTGTTGCACCCATGCTCGATTGGACTGACCGCCACTGTCGTTACTTTCACCGTTTGCTCTCTCAGCAGACTCTTCTGTACACGGAAATGGTAACAACAGGCGCGATCTTACACGGTAAGGGCGATTTCCTAGAATACAGTGAGCAAGAGCATCCACTGGCTCTTCAACTTGGTGGTTCAAATCCAGTTGATCTTGCGGCTTGTGCCAAACTTGCGGCTGAGCGTGGTTATGATGAAGTAAATCTTAACGTAGGTTGCCCTTCAGACCGAGTTCAAAACGGTCGCTTTGGTGCGTGCTTAATGGCGGAGCCAGAGCTAGTAGCAGACTGTGTATCAGCAATGAAAGAAGTGACTGATATTCCAATCACAGTGAAAACTCGCATTGGTATCGATGACCAAGACTCATATGAGTTTCTGACGAAGTTCATTTCAACGGTTTCTGAAAAGGGTGGTTGTGAGCAATTCACTATTCATGCACGTAAAGCGTGGTTGAGTGGTCTTAGCCCGAAAGAGAACCGTGAGATCCCACCTCTGGATTATGATCGTGCTTACCAGATCAAGAAAGACTTCTCTGATCTAGTGATCGCAGTAAATGGTGGTATCACCACATTAGAACAAACAAAAGAACATCTTCAGTACCTTGATGGCGTGATGATCGGTCGTGAGGCTTACCATAGCCCATTTATTCTGGCGGAAGTGGACCAACAGATCTTCGGCTTAGATACGCCAATTAAGAAACGCTCACAAGTCGTGGAAGAGATGTACCCGTACATTGAACGTGAACTTTCAAACGGTGCAAGCTTAGGACACATTTCTCGTCATATGCTTGGCTTGTTCCAAAGCATGCCGGGTGCAAGACAATGGCGTCGCTACATCAGCGAAAATGCACATAAGAAAGGTGCGGGTATCGAAGTCATGCAGACGGCATTGGCTAAGATTCCTAAAGAGCTGAACGTATAGGTTAAATTCGCCATTAAAGGCTAAATTTACCACTTTGATTTATTTAAAAAGCCGCGCATGAGAATGTGCGGCTTTTTATTTGACTGATAAATAAGGATTTTATTGGTTTTGGCGACTTGGTACAGATGCTGCAATGTTAGAAAGTAGGAAAGATAGGTCATTAACTCATTAGGGAGACCATTATGTTTGAATTAATCTTTGTTCTTATTTTCGTTGCTACGCTACTTGTGACAGGCATTACCTTTATGACGGTATTAGCGGCAACTGGAGTCGCATTAGCTGTAATGTTGCTGCTTGGTATGATGAGTGTGGTGTTTAAATTACTGCCTTGGTTGATTGTGATTGCAATCGGTGTGTGGTTTTTCAAAAACTTTGTACATAGCTCGAATCAGAGACGCTACTAAAGTCATGACACCGTCAAATATCGGCTTGCCGTCGGTTTATCGTTTTAGTCTTTAAGATGTGTGGTAGAATTTTCCCCAATAATCTATGAATGTGCATACACTTAGCACAACGATATGGAATTGGAGCTATCTCAAATGAATAAAATGCCATTAATTGCTTTAGTGGGAATGCTATCTTTAAGTTCAGCGGTATCTGCTGAGGAAGAGTTTTCTTACACGGCTAAAGTCGGTGCCGATATGTGGTGGGGAAGTACCAAGCTAAATGAAGTGAGACAAGACGAAGACTCTAACTCTCCTTCTGTGTATTTCGCATTTGAGCATAATGCCCCAATGCTGCCAAATGCTAGCTTCCGTTATACGTCTATTGATACGGATGCATTGGCTTTTGATAAGTACGACTACACATTCTACTACACCTTGCTAGAGCACAAGTTGATGAACTTCGATGCGGGTCTGACGTTTACTCAGTACTCAAACTCGAATTACATTAAACCAAAAGCGACAGGTGCGAAAACATCAACCTTTGATGAGTTTACTTGGAGCTTCTACGGTAACGCAGAAATCAACGTTCCTGACACCAACTTCGATATCATTGGTACCATGGAATTCGGTGATAGCAGCGGTATTAAGAGCACAGATTTGATGGCGGGTGTTCAGTACCGAATACCAGTATCTGAGTCTGAAATCGCTCTGCGCGGTGGTTACCGTGTTATCGACTTAGATTCAGATGAGTTCTTTGATTCTGAGCTAGGTAAAAACTTTGTCATGGTAGATGGCTGGTTTGCTGGCGCAGAAGTACGATTCTAAGTTCACCTAAAGAACATCTAAAACCAATTTTAAAAACGCCGCTTTATTAAGCGGCGTTTTTTTATATCTGTTGATTATATCTTTCTGGAATTAGTTAGCACATTCATCACTTTCGACCATCCTTATACAGAGAGCTGATTAACGTCTATTCTTATAAGGTCTATGTTGTTGGGTCAGAACAAGGGATGGAATATGACACTCAATGAATTACGCAATTTATATCGAGAAAATTTGTTAGTTGAAGCCATCATAGAGCCCTCAATACAAGAAGGGTCTTGGGTTGTGGAGTTTCGCCATATGGGCGGCGGTTTTGTTCTGCTTACTGATGTCCATGGTGAGGAGTGCCATTATGCGGATTTAGATCTAGCATCTAAGTCGGCAATGGCGGTGGGTTTTCAACAAGTTCGTATTGAAAACCAGTAGCCAATTTACCCATTCAATCGCTTTTTACTTCCAAAAAGTTATAAAACATACTTTTATATTCTTTCTTGTTATTAGAAGGAGTGGTTAATCTATCGTCACGCAATGATTAGGGATGTCGTGACCATGTCTTTAAATAAGAAAGAGTCTTCACAAAATAATAATGCACAGTCTGGGGCGAACGAGCTACCTGGATTAGCTGCACCGCTTAATGACCAACAACTGGGTCATCTTCAACAAACTGTTTCCGAATTATCTTCTCAGCAATTGGCATGGGTCAGTGGTTACCTATGGGGTGTGAGCCAAGCTCAACCTGTGGGCGCAGCCGCACCGATTACTCAAGCAGCTGCGGCGGTTGCTGCAAAACCTGCTGGTAAGCTCAGCATTATCTTTGCTTCTCAAACCGGTAATGCTAAAGGCGTCGCTGAATCACTAGAGGCAGAAGCAAAAGCCTTAGGTATCGCCGTCGAGCTTTTCGATGCCAGTGATTACAAAGGCAAGAACCTAGCGAAAGAGACGCACGTCATTTTCGTGGCTTCGACTAATGGCGAGGGTGAAGCGCCAGATAACGCGATTGAGCTGCACGAGTTCCTACAATCAAAGAAAGCGCCAAAGCTATCAAACTTACAATACGGTGTGATTGGTCTGGGCGACTCAAGCTACGAGTTTTTCTGCCAAACCGCGAAAGACTTCGATAACTTCCTAGCCAAGCTTGGTGCCAAATCATTTGTTGACCGTCTTGACTGCGACGTGGATTACGAAGCGGCAGCAACAGAGTGGCGTGCTAAAGCTCTATCACAAGTACAAGAAACACTGTCGACGGGCGCAGAGGCTGAAGTAGTTCAATTACCAGTAGGTCAAGCCGCTTCAGGTCATTCGCAGTACACCAAGCAAAACCCGTATACAGCAACATTGCTAACAAGCCAAAAGATCACAGGTCGTGATTCGGGTAAAGATGTTCGTCATATCGAGATTGATCTGGATGAGTCCGGTATTACTTATCAACCGGGTGACGCACTGGGTGTGTGGTATGAAAACAGTTCAGAATTAGCGAATCAGATTCTTGCTCAAGTTGGGCTCTCTGGTATCGAGAGCGTAGATGTGGATGGTGAAAACCTCTCTATTCATAGTGCTCTAGTGAGTAAGTTCGAGATAACGGCTTCAAACCCTCAACTTGTGACTAAGTTTGCTGAGCTATCTGGTAGCAAGAAACTGTTAAAGCTGGTGGAAGATAAAGACAAGCTTCGTGAATACGCGGGCAACACGCAAATTGTTGATGTATTAGCTGAGAAGAAAACCAAACTATCGGCTGATGAACTTCTAGGCCTGTTGCGTAAGCTTACACCTCGCCTGTACTCAATCGCATCGAGCCAAGCTGAAGTGGATGAAGAAGTTCACCTAACCGTTGGTTTGGTTGAATACCAAAAAGGTGAAGAGTCTCGCTTAGGTGGAGCATCAAGTTTCCTAGCTCAGCGTTTAGAGGAAGGTGGTGAAGTGAAGGTGTTCGTTGAGAACAACAATAACTTCAAGCTACCACAAGACGACAATACTCCAATCATTATGGTCGGCCCTGGTACTGGTATTGCACCATTCCGCAGCTTTGTTCAAGAGCGAGAAAACAATGACGCTCAAGGTAAGAGCTGGTTGTTCTTTGGCGACCGTACCTTTACTCAAGACTTCCTATACCAAGTTGAATGGCAGAAGTACCTCAAATCTGGTGCGCTAACTAAGCTAGATGTTGCTTTTAGCCGAGACCAAAAAGAGAAAGTGTATGTACAAGACCGCTTAATCGAGCAAGCAGAACAAGTATGGCAATGGCTACAAGAAGGTGCGTACTTCTATGTGTGTGGCGATGCGACTCGAATGGCGAAAGACGTACATGAAGCACTAGTTACGATTGCTGAAAAGCAGGGCAATCAAAGTCGCGAACAGGCTGAGCAATTTATTAATGATTTACGTAAAGCAAAACGTTACCAAAGGGATGTGTACTAATGAGCAAGCAAGTAATAGAGCAAGAAGTGCTAGGCCAAGTACTTGGTCCGTTGGCTGACAATGAGCGTCTAAAGCGTGAGAGCAATAACCTGCGCGGTACGATTGAGCAAGACTTACAAGATCGTATCACTGGTGGTTTTACAGCAGATAACTTTCAACTGATTCGTTTCCACGGCATGTACCAACAAGACGACCGTGATATTCGTAACGAACGTGCTAAGCAAAAGCTAGAGCCTCTACATAACGTCATGCTTCGTGCGCGTATGCCAGGTGGTATCATTACTCCTAAGCAGTGGTTAGCAATAGATAAGTTTGCCGATGAAAGTACCTCTTATGGTTCAATCCGTTTAACGACTCGTCAAACGTTTCAGTTTCACGGCGTGTTAAAGCCAAATATCAAGCTGATGCACCAAACGCTAAATAGCATTGGTATTGATTCAATTGCTACTGCGGGTGACGTAAACCGAAACGTTTTGTGTACGACAAACCCAGTAGAATCTGAACTTCACCAAGAAGCCTATAAGTGGGCGAAGAAGATCAGTGAACACCTACTTCCTAAAACTCGTGCTTACGCTGAGATCTGGCTTGATGGCGAGAAATTAGAAACAACCGATGATGAGCCTATCCTAGGTAATAATTATCTACCGCGTAAATTCAAAACAACAGTTGTGATCCCACCACAAAATGATGTTGATGTTCACGCTAACGATCTTAACTTTGTTGCAATTGCTAAAGACGGAAACCTGGTGGGCTTTAACGTGTTAGTTGGTGGCGGCTTAGCAATGACGCACGGCGATACTTCTACTTATGCTCGTAAAGCTGACGACTTTGGTTTCGTACCACTAGAAAATACGTTAGATGTTGCGGCAGCGGTTGTTACCACACAGCGTGATTGGGGTAACCGTTCAAACCGTAAGAATGCAAAAACTAAGTACACACTAGACCGTGTAGGTATTGATGTGTTCAAAGCGGAAGTTGAAAAGCGTGCGGGTGTTAAGTTCTCGGAAAGTCGCCCTTATGAATTCACGGAGCGTGGTGACCGTATCGGTTGGGTTGAAGGCATTGATGGTAAGCACCATTTGGCGCTGTTTATTGAAAATGGTCGCTTGCTTGATTTTCCTGGTAAAGCATTGAAAACCGGTGTCGCAGAAATTGCTAAGATCCACAAAGGCGATTTCCGTATGACTGCAAACCAAAACTTAATTGTTGCAGGTGTACCTAAGAACCAAAAAGCAAAAATTGAGAAGCTTGCTCGTCAATATGGTTTGATGGATGACGCGGTAAGTGAACAACGCAAAAATTCGATGGCGTGTGTGGCATTTCCAACATGTCCTCTAGCAATGGCAGAAGCCGAACGCTTTCTTCCAGAGTTTGTTACCGATGTTGAAGGCATTCTCGAGAAACACGGTTTACCAGAAGACGATAACATTATCCTTCGTGTAACCGGTTGTCCAAATGGCTGTGGCCGTGCAATGTTGGCTGAGCTTGGTTTAGTAGGCAAAGCTCCAGGTCGTTACAATATGCACTTAGGTGGCAACAAAGCCGGTACTCGTATTCCTAAGATGTATAAAGAGAACATCACATCAGCTCAGATCTTAGAAGAGATTGACACGCTGGTGGGCCGTTGGGCAGCAGAGCGAGAAGAGAACGAAGGGTTCGGTGACTTCACAATCCGAGCTGGCATCATCCAAGAGGTGATCATTTCAAAGAGGGACCTGCATGCATAATTCTGTCGCTTCAAAATTGAAGTTAGCAGAGCTGCTCGCATTGACCAAGACGGAGCAGGTACTTCGTCTTGGACAGATAAATGCAGAGTTAGAACAGCTAACTGCTCTAGAAAGAGTCAAATGGGCACTAGAAAACTTAGAAGGGACACATGTGGTGTCTTCAAGTTTTGGAATCCAAGCAGCACTCATGCTGCACTTAGTCACTCAGGCAAAGCCGGATATTCCAGTTATCCTTACCGATACCGGGTATCTATTTCCAGAGACCTATCGCTTTATAGATGAGTTAAGCCAGAAGCTCACTTTAAACCTACAAGTATTTCGTGCTCAGCAAAGTCCTAATTGGCAAGAAGCACAATATGGAAAACTTTGGGAGCAAGGGCTAGAAGGTATCGAGAAATATAACAAGCTCAATAAAGTCGAACCGATGAGAAGGGCGTTAGATGAACTTGAGGCAGGTACTTGGTTCTCCGGCTTGAGAAGAGAGCAATCCCAATCACGTGCAAATTTGGCAATCTTGTCTATCCAAAATGGTGTGTTTAAGTTCTTACCTATAATTGATTGGACCAATAAAGATGTTCACTACTACCTAGAAGAGTACGGTCTGAGTTACCATCCGCTTCGAGAGCAGGGTTACCTTTCAGTTGGAGATACACACACAACTAAGAAGTGGGAGCCTGGTATGACAGAAGAAGAAACCCGCTTTAACGGGTTAAAACGAGAATGTGGGCTTCATGAGGACGATGGCGAACAATATGGCTCAGGTATTTAGGCTCATTGTTTATTAAAAAGCTGCTTTAGGGCAGCTTTTTTGCTTTTCTGGGGGCAAGAAAGCAACTCCTGTGGGTAACTCTGTGATTAGTTTGTAGGTACTTTGTAGTTAAACTTGAATAAATAAGCTCTTGGTGGCTTATCCATCATGTAAGCCTTGTTTTTGCATTTTTCTTAAATAAACACTTGCCAATGTGAGCTACATCTCTATAATGCCGCCTCACTGACACGGCAGACGCCATAAGGCTTCAGCAAAGAATGTTGGTTAGGCAACTAGCTTCAAGCGATTATTCGCTTCTACTTTTAGAAAGTAGAAATTAATTTTCAAAAGTGTTTGACACTGAAGATTAAGTCGCTAGAATGGCCACCTCTTCCGAAGTGATGTAAGTCACAACGAAGAGAAGTTCTTTAACAATTTAAACCTATCAATCTGTGTGGGCACTCGTTGATGAATATCAAAAAATGAAGCTTCGGTTTCAACTTGATTTCAATGAACTGAGTGACCAATTCGAATCGTAAGATTCGGCACAGTCAATTCAACATTACTTAGCTTTTTATTAAGCGAAGAGAATGTAATCAGTATTCATTGAGTCGACAAAATCTTAAATTGAAGAGTTTGATCATGGCTCAGATTGAACGCTGGCGGCAG